>NZ_CAJMZL010000005.1:0-280872 GCF_905220305.1 Caballeronia sp. J97
GCCGATCTTCAGCGTGGCCGATTACGGCCTCGTCGGCGATCTGTTCGCGGTCGTTCCGGAACTGGTGAAAGAGCTCGGCTAAACCGCGCCGTGCGAGTCGAACACTCGCCACAAACAAGAAAGGGCGCGACATACGTTGCGCCCTTTTTTTGTACCCGAATATCTGCAATCGGAGGAGACAAGACGATGAGCTATAGCGCCCCGGTCAAGGACATGCTGTTCGTAGTGAAGGAACTGGCGGATATCGACCGCATTGCCGCATTGCCCGGCCACGAGGACGCGGGCTTCGACACGGCGCAGGCCGTCGTCGAGGAAGCCGCGCGCTTCTGCAGCGAAGTGCTCGCGCCGCTGAACGTCGAGGGCGACCGCAATCCCAGCGCTTGGGCCAACGGCGAAGTCACGACGACGCCCGGCTTCAAGGACGCGTTCCGGCAGTTCGGGGAAGGCGGCTGGCAAGGCGTCGTGCATCCTGCGGACTTCGGCGGTCAGGGCTTGCCGAAGCTCATCGCGACGCCGTGCATCGAAGCGCTGAACTCGGCGAATCTCTCTTTTGCGTTGTGTCCGCTGCTCACTGATGGCGCGATCGAAGCGCTCCTCACTGCCGGCAGCGACGAGCAGAAGTCGCGCTATCTGCCGAAGTTCATCAGCGGCGAATGGACCGGCACGATGAACCTGACGGAGCCGCAGGCCGGTTCCGATCTCGCGCTCGTGCGCACGCGCGCGGAGCCGCAGGGCGACGGCGCATACAAGGTTTTCGGCACAAAGATCTTCATCACCTACGGCGAGCACGACATGGCGAAGAACATCGTCCATCTCGTGCTTGCGCGCACGCCCGATGCGCCCGAAGGCGTCAAAGGCATCTCGCTTTTCCTGGTGCCGAAGTTCCTTGTCAACGAAGACGGCTCGCTCGGCGAGCGCAACGACGTGCATTGCGTGTCGATCGAACACAAGCTCGGCATCAAGGCGAGCCCGACGGCCGTGCTGCAATACGGCGATCACGGCGGCGCGACCGGTTATCTGATCGGCGAGGAAAACCGTGGCCTCGAATACATGTTCATCATGATGAACGCGGCTCGTTTTGCCGTGGGCATGCAGGGCGTCGCGATCGCGGAACGTGCGTACCAACAGGCGGTCGCGTATGCAAAAGAGCGCGTGCAAAGCCGCCCCGTCGATGGCAGCGCGAAAGGGCCGGTCACGATCATCCATCATCCCGACGTGCGCCGCATGCTATCGACGATGCGAGCGTACACCGAAGGCGCCCGCGCGCTCGCCTACGTGGCGGCGGCGCACAGCGATCTAGCGCACGGCTATCCGGACGACGACGCGAAGAAGAGCCATCAGGCGATTTACGAATACCTTGTGCCGATCGTGAAGGGCTTTAGCACGGAAATGTCCGTCGATGTCGCGAGTCTCGGCGTGCAGGTGCACGGTGGCATGGGTTTCATCGAGGAGACGGGCGCGGCGCAGCATTATCGCGATGCGCGCATTCTGCCGATCTACGAAGGTACGACGGCGATTCAGGCGAACGACCTCGTCGGCCGCAAGACCGTGCGCGATGGCGGCGCCGCCGCGCAGGCGCTGCTCGCGCAGATCGATCAAACCATCGCGGCGCTCGCCGATGTCGATGGTCAGCCGTTCAAGTCGATGCATCGGCATTTGAGCGCGGGGAGCTTGTCGCTGGCGCGCGCGATCGAGTTCGTCGTTGCGAAATTCAGGAGCGATCCGAATGCGGTGTTCGCGGGCAGCGTGCCGTATCTGCGGCTTGCGGGCATCGTGCTGTCGGGCTGGCAGATGGCTCGGGCGATGCTCGTCGCCCATGCGAAGCGCGCGGAGGACGAGCGCTTCCATTCGGCGAAAATCGCGACGGCCGGGTTCTTCGCGGAGCACATTCTGGCGCTTGCGCCGGGGATCGAAGCGTCGATCGTCAGCGCGAAGGGCAACGAAGGCGTGCTCGCGCTGAGCGAAGATCAGTTCTGAAAACGACAAAGGCGCCTTCGATGAAACGAAGGCGCCTTTGCTCTCAGTTGCGAGGTGAATCAGGCGTTCGCGTATCCCGGACGCGTCTTCACGCCGACATCGCCGAAATAGCGATGCACCGACAGATCGTCCGCGCGGATCGCGGGCTGCTTGCCCGACATCAGATCCGCAAGCAGCTGGCCCGAACCGCACGACATCGTCCAGCCGAGCGTGCCGTGTCCCGTGTTCAGGAACAGGTTCGGCACCGGCGTGCGGCCGACGATCGGCGTGCCGTCCGGCGTCATCGGGCGCAGGCCGGTCCAGAATGTGGCGCTCGCGGTGTCGCCGCCGCCCGGGAAGAGATCGTTCACGCACATTTCGAGCGTTTCGCGACGCGCCTGCTTCAGCTTCTTGTCATAGCCGACGATCTCCGCCATGCCGCCCACGCGGATGCGATCGTCGAAGCGGGTGATCGCGATCTTGTACGTTTCGTCGAGCACCGTCGATACCGGCGCGCGGTTCGTATCGACGATCGGCGCGGTGATCGAATAGCCCTTCAACGGATAGACAGGAATCTTCACGAGATCGCCGAGCAGCTTCGGCGAATACGAGCCGAGCGCGACGACATACGAATCCGCGGTCACCAGTTCCTTGCCGCACTGCACGCCGGCGATGCGGCCGTTCGCGACGGCGAGCGCATCGATCGAGGTGTTGTAGCGGAACTTGACCCCGAGCGCTTCGGCCATCGCGGCGAGGCGCGTCGTGAACATCTGGCAGTCGCCGGTTTCGTCGTTCGGCAGGCGCAGGCCGCCCGTCAGCTTGTGCGATACGGCGGCGAGCGCAGGCTCGGCCTTCTTCAACTCGTCGGCCGTGAGGAGTTCGAACGGCACGTTGGCGTCCTTCAGCACGGCGATGTCCTTGCCGGCGCCGTCGAATTGCTGCTGCGTGCGGAACAATTGCAGCGTGCCGCCGGTACGGCCTTCATATGAAATGCCGGTGTCGGCGCGCAGCGCCTGCAGGCAGTCGCGGCTGTATTCGGCGAGGCGCACCATGCGGCCCTTGTTCACCGTGTAGCGATCCTGCGTGCAATTGCGCAACATCTGCCACATCCACTGCAACTGGTTCATCGTGCCGTCGAGGCGGATTGCGAGCGGCGCGTGCTTTTCGAACATCCACTTGACGGCCTTGAGCGGCACGCCCGGCGCGGCCCACGGCGATGCATAACCCGGGGAGATCTGTCCGGCATTGGCGAAACTCGTTTCGAGGGCAGGGCCGGCTTCGCGATCGATGACCGTGACTTCGTGGCCGGCGCGAGCAAGGTAGTACGCGCTCGTCACGCCGACGACGCCGCTTCCGAGAATAACGATTCGCATGTGATCTCCATCCAGATTCGATGAAACTTCCGCCTGAGCGTGCTTTAAGCTGATCGACGCGACAAACTGAAGCTCGTATAGTGTTATCGACTATGGTATGGACTTCGAGGCAGTTTTAGTTATTGTATTTGGTCGATTTTCAGGAAAAAGCAATGCGAACACAGCGAAATCCGGTCCGTGCGCTCGACAAGCTCGATCACAAGATTCTGAACATCCTGCAGGAGGACGGCCGCATCGCGATGAAGGACCTGGCGGAGCGCGTCGGGTTGTCCGTTACGCCGTGCATCGAACGGGTGAAGCGCATGGAACGCGACGGCGTCATCTTGGGCTACTACGCGCGCGTGAACCCGATGGAGCTGGGCGCGGCGCTGCTGGTGTTCGTCGAAATCACACTCGATCACAAGAGCGGCAACATGTTCGAACAGTTTCGGCGCGAAGTGCAGAAGATTCCCGAGGTGCTCGAGTGCCATCTCGTATCGGGCGATTTCGACTATCTGATCAAGGCGCGGATCGGCGAGATGGCGGATTATCGCAAGCTGCTCGGCGACATCCTGCTGCAACTGCCCGGCGCGGTGCAATCGAAAAGCTATGTGGTGATGGAAGAGATCAAGGAGACGCTGAAGATTCTCGTGGAGACGTGATTTTTCGCTTGCGATGAAACATCGATACTGTATATTTATACAGTATCGATTGCCGAGTCTGGTCGCAATGTCATCGCCTGATCGTGAATATCCCGTCGCGCCGCCCGCCCCGCTGAAAGGGCGCGGCGCGGTCACGAACATCCAGGGCCGCTACGAGAAAGACGAGCGCGAGCCGGTCGACGACGGCTGGCGGCACGCCGCCGATCCCGAGGAAGACGGGGCGCTGCCGTTGCGCACTCAGCTCTTCGAAGAGCGCGCGAAAAGCATTCTCACGCGCAACAGCTCGCCGGATATTCCGTTTTCCGTTTCGCTCAATCCCTATCGCGGCTGCGAGCACGGCTGCATTTATTGTTTCGCGCGTCCGACGCACAGCTATCTCGGGCTGTCGCCGGGACTCGACTTCGAAAGCCGCATATACGCGAAGATCAACGCGCCCGAACTCCTCGAGCGCGAGTTGGCGAAGCCGAACTACGAGCCCGAGCCCATCGCGCTGGGCGTCAACACCGACGCTTATCAGCCCGTCGAGCGCGATCTGCAAATCACGCGGCGCGTCATTCAGGTGCTGCACGATTGCGGCCACACGTTCGCCGCAATCACGAAGAGTTCGCTGATCGAGCGCGACATCGATCTGCTCGCGCCGATGGCGGAGCGTGGCCAGGTCATGGCGGCGATCACGGTCACGACACTCGACGCGGAGATCGCCCGCACGCTCGAACCGCGGGCGGCAACGCCATCGCGGCGTTTGCGCACAATCCGTGCGCTCGCCGAGGCCGGCATTCCAGTGGGCGTGAGCATCGCGCCGGTCATTCCGTTCGTGACGGAGCCGGACATGGAGCGTGTTCTGGAAGCGTGCGCCGAGGCAGGCGCGACGAGCGCGAGCTATATCGTGCTGCGTTTGCCATGGGAAGTTGCGCCGCTTTTCAAGGATTGGCTCGCCGCGCATTTTCCCGATCGTGCTGACCGGGTGATGAGTCGCGTGCGCGACATGCGCGGCGGGAAAGACTACGACGCGAATTTCTCGACGCGCATGAAAGGTGAAGGCTTGTGGGCCGACATGCTTAAGCAGCGTTTTCAAAAGGCGACGAAGCGCCTTGGTTTGAATGCGCGTCAGCGCGGTATTCTAGATATGTCCGAGTTTCAGCGGCCAGCGAAAAGAGCGGCGGGGCCATCCAGTCCGCAGCTCGACCTGTTCTGACTTCTCATTGCGACAGTGTTTTCGCCGCTTCGACCTGGCTTTCGAAGTAGGTCTGGAAGGTGAGCGCGAGACCGGTCATCAACAGGAATGCGCCGAACAGCAGCGAAAAGATCACGACGAAGATAACAGTCCATCCGGAGCGGCTTTCGCGTCCCGTGTGCGCGTTGAATTGCGCGTCCCATTTGGCATCCGGGCGCAGGCCATAGACGATGGCAGACAAAAAAGCCGCGAGCAGCGAAATCGCGCCCGGAAAGGCCAGCACCCAGCCGAGAATCGACGTGCGCTCCGTTTCGGCGAGCAGCAGATAGCCGAACGCGCCCATCACGATTCCGACGATATGCGCCCAGCCGTATTTGTCGCGCATTCCATACAGATAAAAGCGATGCAGGCCGATATAGCCGAACAGGAACGCCAGCGCGGCGGTCAGCGTCTTCGAGCGGAAATACGGCGGAACCTGCTTGCCGGCCGGCTTCGAGCCGGATTGCGTGGCGACGGACGAGGAAGTCATCAGCGAAAGCGGTGGTGGAAAAAGGCGGGCGCCGCTTGTGAGACGACGCCGGTCCGACATTTTACGCCCTCGACCGGGCGCGCCGCCCATGGCACATTGCCGCAGACGCGTGATTTCCGGTATCCGGAAACACATCGAATTCGTCCCGAACTTCGCGTCGCATCCAAAAAAAGCGTTAAGTGTTTGTTAGGGCGTCAGAATCCGGCTATAATCGCCTGTTCTCGTTGTTCCGAACCCCGGTTTTCAAGGATTTCAGCATGGTCATCATCCGCTTGGCTCGTGGCGGCTCGAAGAAGCGCCCGTTCTACAACATCGTTGCAACCGACTCGCGTAGCCGCCGTGATGGCCGCTTCATCGAGCGCGTGGGTTTCTACAACCCGGTTGCGACCAAGGGCGAAGCGCTGCGCATCGCTCAGGATCGCCTGACGTACTGGCAAGGCGTTGGCGCGCAACTGTCGCCGACCGTCGAGCGCCTCGTCAAGCAAGCTCAGCAAGCCCAGCCGGCTGCTTAAGCTCGCTGCGTCGACGCTGTAATCAAAGCTCGAAACCTGCCCAAAGGTTCGCCGATGTCCATGCGCGATTCTGAATCCGGCCGCGCATCGGAAAACGTCGGCCGAACGAAGCCGGGGCAAGATGAAGGTCCCGCCACGTTTGGCGCGTTCGTCCGCAAGCCGGGCGCGCGCCGCGTGGCGGTCGACGTTTCGAGCAATGTTTCTGGCGGCAGCAAGCCGGAAGCAGCACCAGAGCCGGTCGAGGCTTTGCCCGAGGACGCCGTCGAAGTCGGTTTCATCGCCGATGCATACGGTCTCAAGGGTTGGGTCAAGATCGTGCCGCACGCGAATGGCAAGCAGGGCGGCGACGCCCTTCTGAGCGCCAGACGCTGGTGGCTCGTCAAAGGCCGCGACCGCAAGTCCGCGCGCTGCCTGCAGTCGAAAGTGCACGCCGATACCATCGTCGCGCGCATCGCCGGCTGCGACGATCGCGATGCGGCGCTTGCGCTGAAGGGCCACACGGTGAGTATCGCGCGCAGCGATTTCCCGAAGCTCGCCAGCGAAGACGAATTCTACTGGGTCGATCTGATCGGCCTGGATGTCGAGAACGAAGCGGGCGTGGCGTTGGGCCGCGTCGCGGATCTGATCGACAACGGCGCGCATTCCATCCTCCGGATCGAGTATCCGAGCACGAACAAGGATGGCAAGGTCGTCACCGGCGAGCGGCTGATTCCGTTCGTCGGCGTGTATGTGAAGACGGTGGACCGGGCGGCGAAGCGTATCGTCGTCGACTGGGACGCCGATTATTGAACATCGGCACGTTACGGAGAGAGCGATGCAGTTCGATGTCGTGACGCTCTTTCCCGAGATGTTTCGCGCGCTGACCGACTGGGGCATCACCAGCCGGGCAGTGAAGCAGGAGCGGTTCGGTCTGCGCACGTGGAATCCGCGCGATTTCACCACGGACAACTACCGCACGGTCGATGATCGCCCATACGGCGGCGGCCCCGGCATGGTGATGCTGGCGCGCCCGCTGGAAGACGCGATCCACGCGGCGAAGGCTGCGCAGCGCGAGCAGGGCATCACATCGACGCGCGTCGTGATGATGTCGCCGCAAGGCGCGAAGCTGGATCACGATCGCGTGATGCGATTCGCGCAGGAACCCGGTCTCGTGCTGCTGTGCGGCCGTTATGAAGCGATCGATCAGCGCCTGATCGACCGCGAAGTGGACGAAGAAGTGAGCCTCGGCGACTTCGTGCTATCCGGTGGAGAAATCCCCGCGATGGCGCTGATGGATGCCGTGGTGCGCCAGTTGCCGGGCGTGCTCAACGACGCGCAATCGGCGGTGCAGGACAGTTTCGTCGACGTATTGCTCGATTGTCCGCACTACACGCGTCCGGAAGAGTACGACGGCGTGCGTGTTCCCGATGTGCTGCTCGGTGGCCATCACAAGGAAATCGATGCCTGGCGCAGGCGCGAAGCATTGCGCAACACATTCAACAAGCGTCCCGATCTGATCGAACGGGCGCGTGGCAGCAAGATGTTGAGCCGTGCCGACGAGGCGTGGCTCGCGGAACTCGCGAAGGAAGCGTCGAAGCCTGCCTAGGCTTCGAGCGGACGAGCGGGAAAATGGGGGCGTCGAGTCGCATCGGCGCCTGAAGCAAACCCATCCTCTACCGGGGCCTGACTCGATTCAAGGCACACAACTCCGGCAAGATGGCACAAGGAGTCAGTAATGAATCTGATTGAGCAACTCGAGAAGGAAGAGATCGCACGCGTTCTGGGCGAGAAGACCATCCCCGACTTCGCGCCGGGCGATACCGTCGTCGTCAACGTGAACGTGGTCGAAGGCACGCGCAAGCGTGTCCAGGCTTACGAAGGCGTCGTCATTGCGAAGCGTAACCGTGGTCTGAACTCGAACTTCATCGTCCGCAAGATCTCGTCGGGCGAAGGCGTCGAGCGTACGTTCCAGACCTACTCGCCGCTGCTCGCAAGCATCGTCGTGAAGCGTCGTGGTGATGTTCGCCGCGCGAAGCTCTACTACCTGCGCGAGCGTTCGGGCAAGTCGGCTCGAATCAAGGAAAAGCTGGTCTTCAAGGACAAGTCTGCTTCCGCAGAGTAAGTCCCCGGCCAGACGCAGTACGAAAAAAGCACCCTCGCGGGTGCTTTTTTCTTTGGTGTGTTCAAATTGAGTCTTCGACAGCCCCGTTCTCGACCCGTGTCCACCGGAAAGATTTCGACTCCCCGCATCCTCGAACCCGAACAGATGCCCGTCCTGTCGACGGGTGAAGCACTCCCGCCGGTTCCGGCCGAACGCCTCACGCCGGAAGGGCTGCGCGCGCGTTTCGCGATGAATCTCGACTGGACGCAGGAAGAGCGCGAACAGCGCATCAAGGCGATCGGCGGCGATCCGCGGGTGGCGTCCGTGCTCGTGCCGCTCGTCGTGCGCGAGGGCGGGTTGACCGTGCTACTGACGCAGCGTGCCGATCATCTGTCGGATCATGCGGGGCAGATCAGCTTTCCGGGAGGCCGCCGCGAACCCGAGGACGCCGACGCCGCCGCCACCGCGCTGCGCGAGGCTTACGAAGAAGTGGCCTTGGGCGCGGAACATTGCGAGATCATCGGTGCGATGCCCGAATATCTGACGGGCACGGGATTCAAGGTGACGCCCGTCGTCGCGCTGGTCTATCCGCCTTTTACCTTGAAGGCCGATACCCGCGAAGTCGCCGATATCTTCGAAGTGCCGCTCGCCTGGCTGATGAACCCGGCGAATCACGAAGTGCGTGTGTTTCGCTGGGAGGGGGGCGAGCGTCGTTTTTTTGCCATGCCTTATTCGCCGGGCGAAAGAAAGGCTCCTTATTTCATCTGGGGCGCAACGGCGGGCATGTTGCGTAATTTTTATCGCTTCCTCGCGGCTCGCGCATGACGGCGCGCGAAGCCCGCGCGCCCGCGGCGCCTTGCGCGATTAGCTCGCGCGCTAAAGGCGTCGGGTGCTGTGCTATCGTTACGCGAAACTCGAACTAATCCGACTGTTTCGGCGCTTCGCATGACTTTTTTCTCCGTATTGCTGGCTCTCGTCATTGAGCAAATGCGCGCGTTATCGCCGCACAATCCGATTTCGGCGTTGCTTCAATATCATGCGGAATCCACCGCGCATGGTTTCGATGCCGGCAAGGAGAAGCACGGCATCGTCGCGTGGCTGGTGGTGGTTTTGCCGTGGACGCTCTTCGTCGGGCTCGTTTACTACGTGCTGTACCGGATCAACTTCGTTCTGGCGTTTCTGTGGAACGTGGTGATCGTGTACTTCACGCTCGGCTTCCGGCAGTTCAGCCACTATTTCACCGATATCCACCTCGCGCTCAACAACGACGACGTGCCCCGCGCGCGTGAAGTGCTGCACGAATGGACCGGCATCGACACGGTCGACATGCCGGTCAGCGAAATCGTGCGGCATACGCTGGTTCACGCGGTCGTCGCGTCGCACCGGCATGTGTTCGGCGTGTTCTTCTGGTTCCTGATTCCGATCGGTCCGGCCGGCGCGGTTTTGTATCGCATCGCGGAATATCTGGCGCGGGCGTGGTCGAAGCCGAATCCCGAACGTACCGCCGAGTTCTCGTCGTTCGCGCAGCGTGCCTTCTTCGTCATCGACTGGATCCCCGCGCGGCTTACCGCACTCGGTTTTGCGATCGTCGGCAACTTCGAGGATGCGATCTATGCATGGCGCAATCACGCGCGCCAATGGCCCGACGCGAACGAAGGCGTGTTGCTCGCGGCGGGCAGTGGTGCGCTCGGCGCGCGTCTCGCGGGACCGCTGGCCGAGCCGCTGTCTGTCGAAGCGCTCGCCGTCGGCGATGCCAGTCCGCTGCCCGTCGGCGATGACTGCACGCCGCGCACGCTGCAATCGGCCGTCGGCCTCGTGTGGCGCGCGGTGATTCTTTGGATGCTGCTGCTGTTGATGCTGACGATCGCCGTGTGGCTCGCGTAGTCAGTCGTCGAGAGGATCGCGCGCCGTCTGGCAATTCCAGCACACGGTGAATTGCGGCTCCAGCCATTCTCCGCATTGCCTGCATTTCCAGGGCCGGGCGTTCGCGTCCGGCCCTTTTCTCGCGCGCTCCAGAAGGCGCAGTGCCAACGCCTCGTCGCGATCGTCGACGATCCATATTTCCGGCGCGCACTGATCTGCCGGAATCTCGCCCATCGCGCCATTCAGATAGCGGTTGTGCAGCTCGCACGGCACGCCCGCGGTCGCCAGCACGTTCACCCAATGCTGCGCCGTGATCAGGTTGGGCGCGCGCGTGAGCCGCTTCATCGAACGATCTGGCTGGCTTCGTGGACGAGCTGTGCGTAGAGCGCGTGACGTTCGGGGCGAATCTTGCCCGCTTCGACGGCTTCGAGCACCGCGCAGCCGGGCTCGTGCAGATGATGACAGTTGTAGAAGCGGCAATGTCCGAGGTAAGGCCGGAAATCGGCGAAGGCGCGCTCCAGTTGGCCTTCCGAAAGATGATGCAGACCGAATTCCTGGAAACCGGGTGAATCGATCAGCGAGCCGCCGCCGGGCAAGTCGTAGAGACGCGTGAACGTGGTCGTGTGGCGGCCGCTGTTGAGCGCCGATGAAATTTCGCGCGTGGCCGCGTCGGCGTCGGGCACGAGCAGGTTCACGAGCGTCGATTTGCCCATGCCGGACTGGCCGAGCAGGATCGTCGAGCGGTCTTTGAGGCGTGCGTCGAGTTGTGGATGAACATCGCCGGGCGCCATCTTCGCCGATAGCTCGATCACCGCGTAGCCGAGTTCGCGATACGGCGCGAGACGCTCGCGCGCGAGCGGCAGCGCGCCTTCGACGTCGATCTTGTTGAGCACGATCAGCGATTCCAGGCCGTGCGCCTCGGCCGCGATCAGCGCGCGACCGAGCAGGTCTTCGCTGAAATGCGGCTCGGTGGCCAGCACGATCAACAGTTGATCGAGATTCGCGGCGAAGAGCTTCGACTTGAACTGATCGGAGCGATAGAGCAGATTGCGTCGCTCGCCGATTTCGACGATCACGCCCTGATCCGCCGACGACTGCGCATATATCACGCGATCGCCGACGGCCACTTCGCTTTTCTTGCCGCGCGGGAAGCACTGGAGCATCGCGCCGCCATGTTCGGGCGTGACGAGATAGTGACGTCCGTGCGCGGCGATCACCGTGCCTTCGAGCGGCGCGCCCGCGCCCGAATGCCTGAAGCCGCGCGTCATGCGGCGTGCTGCATCAGGCGGTCGATGCGCTGCGAGGCGGGCGGGTGCGAGTAGTAGAACGCGGTGTAGATTGGATCGGGCGTGAGCGTCGACGCGTTGTCCTCGTAGAGCTTCACGAGTGCGTTCACGAGATCCTTCGGATCAGTCTGGCTCGCGGCGAAGGCATCGGCTTCGAATTCGTTCTTGCGCGACGTCAGGCTGCCGAGCGGCGTGATGAAGAACATGAACACCGGCAGCACGAGCATGAAGAGCACCAGCGCAAGTCCGTTGTTGCTGCCGACGAGCGAGGGCCGCACGCCCAGGCCTTCATAGAACCACGTCGTCTGGATGAGCCAGCCGAGCAGCGCGAGCATCGCGAGACTGATGCCGAACATGACGACCATCAGCTTCAGCACGTGACGGCGCTTGAAGTGGCCGAGCTCGTGCGCGAGCACGGCTTCGATCTCGCTGCCTGAGAGGCGCGCGAGCAGCGTGTCGAAGAACACGATGCGCTTCGCTGCGCCGAAGCCGGTGAAATACGCGTTGCCGTGCGCCGAGCGGCGGCTGCCGTCCATCACGAACAGGCCTTTCGCGGCAAAGCCCGTGCGCGACATCAGACTGGTGATGCGCGCGACGAGCGCTTCGTCCTTCAGCGGCTCGAACTTGTTGAAGAGCGGGGCGATGAAGGTCGGATAGATGATCATCGCGAGAAGCTGGAAGGCGACCCACACCATCCACGTCCACAGCCACCAGAAGGTGCCGGCGCGGTCCATCAGCCAGAGTGTGAGCAACAGAAGCGGCGCGCCGATCACGACGGCGAGCGCCGTGCCCTTCACGAGATCGACGAAAAAGAGCTTCTTCGACATGCGATTGAAGCCGAACTTCTCTTCGATGACGAAATGGCGGATGTAATCGAACGGCAGGTCGATGATGCCCGTGATCGCGACCACCGACGCCACCAGCGCGATCTGCCCGGCATAGCCGCGGCCGAGCCAGTCCGAAATGGCGAGATCGAGGGCCTGGACGCCGCCGAGCAGCGTCAGCGCGACGAGCACGACCGCGCTCGTGACGACTTCGATCATGGTGAGGCGGGTGCGCTCGACAGTGTAGTCCGCGGCGCGCTGATGCGCGGTGAGCGGAATCGTGCCGCTGAACTGCGCGGGCACGCCGTTGCGATGCGCGGCGACGTAGCGGATCTGGCGCGACGCGAGCCACAGCTTGGTCGACACCATCGCGACGAGGGCGACGACGAATATCGTCGAGAAGGCGAGAGTGAGATTGGTCATCCGGGAATTCCGATTGAACTATGCGAGAATTATAGGTTCTAGGCCGTGCCGGCGCGCTCAGAAACTGTGCGGCATGGCTTTCCACCTCTCAGGCCGCTTTCATGACCGACATCTCCGCCACCCCCGAATCAGACGAAGCAGACGACAGCGCGCTCGTGCGCAGCGACATGAACCTCGTATGGCTCGACATGGAGATGACGGGTCTCGATCCGGACAACGATCGCATCATCGAGATCGCGGTCGTCGTGACAAATTCGACGCTCGACAAAATGGTGGAAGGACCGGTGCTCGCGATTCATCAGACGGACGAAGCGCTCGGCCGCATGGACGAGTGGAATCGCAACACGCACGGCCGCTCGGGGCTGACCGAGCGCGTGAAGGCGTCGACGGTCGATGAAGCTGAAGCCATGCGCCAGATTCGCGATTTTCTCGGTCAATACGTGCCGCCCGGCAAGTCGCCGATGTGCGGCAATTCGATTTGCCAGGACCGCCGCTTCATGGCGCGCTGGATGCCCGAACTGGAAACGTTCTTCCACTATCGCAATCTCGACGTCAGCACCTTGAAGGAACTGTGCCGCCGCTGGCAGCCGGCGATCTACAAGGGTTTTCAAAAGCGCGCGATGCACACGGCGCTCGCCGACATCCACGAGTCCATCGACGAACTCAAGTATTACCGCGAGCATTTTCTGATTCCACCGGCGCCCGCCGCTGCGTCTTAATTCTTCGGCGGGCGGATCGCGTTTTTCGGACGGAACACGGCGACCACTTCGGGCCGCGTCTCGATATACGGCCCGCCGATCAGATCGATGCAATAAGGCACGGCCGCGAAAATGCCCGGCACTTTCGTCTTGCCGTCCGTGTCCTTCAAACCTTCGAGCGTTTCGCGGATCGACTTCGGCTGTCCGGGCAGATTGATGATCAACGCGGCGTGATCGTCCGTTTCGCGAATCACCGCGACTTGCCGCGAAAGAATCGCCGTCGGCACGAAATTCAGGCTGATCTGGCGCATCTGCTCGCCGAAGCCGGGCATCGGCTTCGTGGCGACGGCGAGCGTCGCCTCGGGCGTCACGTCGCGGCGCGACGGGCCGGTGCCGCCAGTTGTCAGCACGAGATCGCAGCCGTGCGTATCGACGAGTTCGACGAGCGTCGCTGAAATGGTCGCGGCATCGTCCTGGATCAGACGCGTCTCGGCTCGAAACGGTGTCGTGAGCGCTTCGCCGAGCCAGTCCACGAGCGACGGCAAGCCTTTGTCCTCGTAGACGCCTTGCGACGCGCGATCGCTGATCGACACCAGTCCGACAATCAGTTCGTCCGGGTGATTACGCTTGCGTGCCGTCGTCACGATCGTCCTCGTCGCCTTCGATTTCTTCGTCGTCTTCCGCGCCCGCGGCGTTCTTGATCCACTGGAAAATCTCGCGGTAATAGCGCGGCGGCTTCTGCTGCTCGCGTTCCTTGCGCGCGTTGCGGATCAGCGTGCGGCCTTCCTGCGGATCGACGCCCGGATGAGTGCGGATGAATTCGGTGAGCGCGGCGTCGTCGGCCAGCAGTTGTTCGCGCGTGCGCTCGATCCAGTGCAGGCGCGCCGTTTCACCCTTGTTGACACCGCGATGCGTGTCGAGCGCCGTACGCAGCGCCGCGATTTCTTCTTCGGCGAGCGAGCGCATCAGCTTGCCGACGTACTGCAACTGACGGCGCTTGCCTTCGTGGTCGGTGATCCGGCGCGCCTCGCGCACGGCATCGCCGAGATCCTCGGGCATCGGCATGCGCTTGAGCGCGTCCTTGGGCAGCGCGATGAGCGCTTCGCCCAGCTCCTGCAGCGCGTGCATTTCGCGCTTGAGCTGGGATTTGCTCGGGCGGTCGTAGCCGTGGTCGTCGGCTTCGCGAGCGTCGTCGCGGCCGGAATCGATCGGTTGGATGCGGGTTTTACGGTTCATCCCGACATTGTAGCTTGCGGCCCGGTCGCGGCCGCATACTCGCGGCCGACGCTGCGACAAAGCTTGGCGGGTGAATGCACGCGGTCCTTGCTATGATCGCGTGATACGCCGATCCCGTTGCCCGATGCTCGACGACGAGCGCTCCGAGCCGGGCATCCCGAAGCAATCACGACATGCGCGGGCGCGACACGCCCGACTTCCAAAGGCAACCAAAAATGGCAGCAGACATGGACGTCAAGCAACGCTACTTCCCGCATACGCAGGACGAGCTGAAGGAGATCGCCTCCGACATTCTGCGCTACGCGAAGGAACTCGGCGCGAGCGATGCCGCCACTGAAATCTCCGAAGGCGACGGCTTGTCGGTGAGCGTGCGGCGCGGTGAAGTCGAAACCATCGAGCACAATCGCGACAAGATGGTCGGCGTGACCGTGTTCATCGGCAAGAAGCGCGGCAACGCGAGCACCGCGGACTTCACGCGCGACGCGTTGCGCGACACCGTCGCAGCCGCGTACAACATCGCGCGCTTCACGGCGGAGGACAGCGCGGCGGGCCTCGCGGAAGCGGAATTGCTGGAAAAGTCCCCGCAGGATCTGGATCTCTATCATCCGTGGGACATCGACGCCGAAGAGGCCGCCGACATCGCGCGCCGCGCGGAAAGCGCAGCGTTCGCCGTCGACAAGCGCGTGACCAACTCCGAAGGCGCGAGCGTCTCCGCGCAGCATTCGCAGTTCGTGCTCGCGACCTCGCGTGGCTTCATGGCAGGCTATCCGTACTCGCGCCATTACATTGCGTGCGCGCCGATCGCGGCTGCCGGCCGCGACATGCAGCGCGACGACTGGTACACGTCGAAACGCGACGCCTCCGCGCTCGCCGCGCCGGAAGCGGTCGGCCGTTACGCCGCGGAGCGGGCCCTCGCGCGCCTGAACGCGAAGAGCCTCGACACGCGCAAGTGCCGCGTGCTGTTCGAAGCGCCGCTCGCGGCCGGCATTCTCGGCGCGTTCGTCCAGGCGGTGAG
Organism: Caballeronia sp. J97; assembly: GCF_905220305.1. Classification (NCBI taxonomy): domain Bacteria; kingdom Pseudomonadati; phylum Pseudomonadota; class Betaproteobacteria; order Burkholderiales; family Burkholderiaceae; genus Caballeronia; species Caballeronia sp. J97. Next base: position 15,611 of record NZ_CAJMZL010000005.1, read on the forward strand.
CGGGGGCGCGCTGTATCGCAAGACCACGTTCCTCGTCGACAGCCTGGGCAAGCCGGTGTTCGCGCCGCATATCCAGATCGTCGAGGACCCGCACGTGAAGGGCGGCATGGGCAGCGCGCCGTTCGACGAAGAGGGCGTGCGCACGCAGCGTCGCAACGTCGTCGACGATGGCGTCGTGCAGGGCTATTTCCTCTCGACGTACTCGGCGCGCAAGCTCGGCATGCAGACCACCGGCAACGCAGGCGGCTCGCACAATCTGACGATGACGAGCACGCACACGAATTCCGAAGACGACTTCGAGGCGATGCTGAAGAAGCTCGATACCGGCCTTTTGCTCACCGAACTGATGGGCCAGGGCGTGAACTACGTGACCGGCGACTATTCGCGCGGCGCGTCGGGCTTTTGGGTCGAGAACGGCAAGATCGTGCATGCCGTGGAGGAAATCACGGTGGCGAGCACGCTGCAGGAGATGTTCCGCCACATCGAGGCGATCGGCGCGGATACCGTCGTGCGCGGCACGAAGGAAATCGGTTCGGTGCTGATCGAGCGGATGACCGTCGCGGGCCAGTGATCCGCGTCGATTGAAGATGAAAGGCAAAGGCTCCGGAACGCGTCCGGAGCCTTTTTTCATTCCGACGACGCAATGCGCTCGTAGGTCACGAACGCGAACGTGAAATCGTTCGGCGCGGCCGCGCGATGCGTCTCGCGCGACACTTCGCGCCACAACTCCGGATCGGGCGCGGGAAAGCGCGTGTCGCCGTCGAAATCGGCATCGATCTCGGTGATGATCATCTTGTCCGCCCGCGCGATCGCGTTCTGATACAACTGCGCGCCGCCGATCAGAAAGGCTTCCTTGACCGGCTCGAGCGCGAGCGCGGCTTCGAGGCTCGTCGCGACGTCGCACCCTTCGTAGCGGCGTGTGCCGTCGCGCGACACGACGATATTGCGTCGCCCCGGCAGCGGCCGGCCGATCGATTCATGCGTCTTGCGGCCCATGATGATGGGCTTGCCCATCGTCGTGCGCTTGAAGAACGCGAGGTCCTCGGGCAGGCGCCAGGGCAGTTGGTTATCGCGTCCGATCACGCCATTGCGCGCGCGGGCGACGATCAGGGTCAGCGTCGTCATGTGAAAGAGGGTCGAAGCGAACAGGCGCGCGCGGGTCGCGCGCCGCCGGGGCCTCGATTCTAACCCCAACTCCCGGACGGCCCGCGCGGACTCACGCTTCCGGCGACTCGTCGGCGAGCGGCGTTGTCGTGTGCGAGGGGGAGGGCGCGATCTCGTCCCATAGCGTCACACTGATTCCGGAACCGGTCGGGCGATTGGCGGGCGAGCCCGTCTCGGCCAGTTCGTCCGCGTCCTCGCCGATTTGATGCGTGCCGATTGCTTCGCCGCGCCTGAATGAACTATCGAGTGCCATCTTGACGACAAAATCCAAGGTAATTATTCCCGGGGCTGAAACATTCGGAAATAAAGTAATCGTCCGGCCGGTATGACGATTAAGCAGAAGGTGAATGCAGGGAGAAATATGAACGATCGTTCTATGAAGGGTATTTCTTACCTTCCGGCGCGCTCCAAATTTAGCGAATTACGTGCCATGTACCGGGAAGCTTTACCACGCAACGGTTAGCGAAAATCGGACGAATGCGCAGCGCAAAAATTTCGATGAAAACGTTTCACCGTTGAAACATGAAGGCAGAAAAACATGAAATTCTCGCGAAATCGGTATAAGATTTTGTCTTATTAAATTGTGCGCAAAGTTTTTAATAATCGTGTGAGAAATTCTTGCTAAGCCCGTCCTATCAAGGTTTTGTGGCTAATCCGGCGGCTCTCGCGATATTTGTTTTCGGGGTTTCTGCGTTATAGTAGTCTCTCAAAAACGGCACAGAATCAGACATAAAGGGTTTCGTGGAAGGGTGCGTGGTGTTTCGCGCCGTGTCCCGGGGGCGACGTATCAAGTGGCAAGTCCCTCGCCAGACGTTTGCGAGAAACGTGCGAGGGCAACGAATTCTGCGATGTAGCGCGAGCCTGAACTACGTGACCTTTTCAACGAATGTTGAACAAAGGATCTGAATAATGGACGTCGCTCGGCGGCAACTCATCTATGTGACTCGCGAACCAAGCGAGACGCTGTGCGCGCGATTCGAGGAGCGCGGGTGGCATATCGAAATCGTCGCGAGCGCGCGCGACACGCGCAAGGCTTTGCGCAGCGATCTGGCGACCGGCGGGCTGCTGGATCTGTCGTGTCATTTCGAATCTCATGAACTGGCGGCGTTCGAATCGTCGCTGACGATGACCAACGTGGGCTGGGTCGCGGCAACCGTTGCCGGACAACTCGAAGACGCCGCCGTGCGTCGCGTGATTCGCGACTATTGCTTCGATTACGTGACGCTGCCGACGTCGAACGACCGCATCGTCGATTCCGTGGGGCATGCGTACGGCATGGTGTCGCTGCACGACGCCGCATCGAACGATGCGCGCAGCGAGGGCCGCGCCGAAGGCGAGATGGTCGGTTCGTGCGACGCGATGCTCGCGCTGTTCCGCTCGATCCGCAAAGTCGCCATGACCGACGCGCCCGTGTTCATCTCGGGCGAATCCGGCACAGGCAAGGAACTGACGGCCGTCGCGATTCACGAGCGCTCAGCGCGGCGCGATCAGCCTTTCGTTGCGATCAACTGCGGCGCGATTCCTGCGCATCTGCTGCAATCGGAGCTCTTCGGCTACGAACGCGGTGCATTTACGGGCGCGAATCAGCGCAAGATCGGCCGCGTGGAAGCGGCCAACGGCGGCACGCTGTTCCTCGATGAAATTGGCGATCTGCCGCTCGAAAGCCAGGCGAGCCTGTTGCGCTTCCTGCAGGAACGCAAGGTGGAACGCTTGGGCGGCCACGGCTCGACGCCGGTGGACGTGCGCATCATTTCGGCGACGCACGTCGACATGCAGACCGCGATGATCGAAGGGCGCTTTCGTGCGGACTTGTACCATCGCCTGTGCGTGCTGCAGATCGACGAGCCGCCGCTGCGCGCGCGCGGCAAGGACATCGAGTTGCTCGCGAAGCACATGCTCGACCGCTTCAAGAAGGATGCGAGCCGGCGTCTGCGCGGCTTCTCGCCCGACGCGATCGCCGCGATCCACAACTACGGCTGGCCCGGCAACGTGCGCGAGCTCATCAACCGCGTGCGGCGCGCGATCGTGATGTCGGAAGGACGGCAGATCACCGCGCGCGATCTCGAGCTCGGCGAGTATGTCGAAGTCGCACCGGTTTCGCTCGCGCAGGCGCGAGAGGCGGCCGAACGGCAGGCGATCGAACTCGCACTTTTGCGCCATCGTGGACGTCTTGGCGACGCGGCGCACGAGCTAGGCATCTCGCGAGTGACGCTGTATCGGCTGTTGAGCGCGCATGGGATGCGGCACATCGAGGTCGATGCGCCGTCGGAGCATGCGACGCGCGGCTGACCGCGAAGTCGCCGACATTTACCGGACGGGCGCTTTCAGGCGCCCGTTTTTTCGTGCCGATGCTCCAAGCGCCGCCACCCGGCGCTTGGTAAAATCTCGTCTTTACGCCTTCCGTTCGCGAGGGCGCGCAGCGTATCCCAGGGAACATCGAATGAAACAGTATCTCGAGCTCGTCCAGACGATTCTCGATACCGGCACTTGGCAGGAAAACCGCACGGGCATCCGCACGATCAGCATTCCCGGCGCGATGCTGCGTTTCGACTTGCAACAGGGTTTCCCGGCTGTGACCACGAAAAAGCTCGCGTTCAAGTCGGCGATCGGCGAGTTGGTGGGCTTTCTGCGTGCGTCGAAGAGCGCGGCCGACTTTCGCGCGCTCGGCTGCAAGGTCTGGGACGCCAACGCGAACGAGAACCCGCAATGGCTCGAAAATCCGTATCGGCAAGGTCCGGACGACCTCGGCGACGTCTACGGCGTGCAGTGGCGCAAATGGCCCGCGTACAAGCTCGTCGACGCCTGCGCGGGCGATCAGATCGCCGACGCCACGAATCGCGGCTTCCAGCTCGTGACGAGCTTCGTCGAAAACGGGCGCGAACAAGTGCTGCTGTACAAGGCGATCGACCAGTTGCGCCAGTGTCTCGACACGATCATCGAGCGCCCGACCGACCGGCGAATTCTGTTCCACGCGTGGAATCCGGCGAAGCTCGACGAGATCGCGCTGCCCGCCTGCCACCTGCTGTATCAGTTCATCCCGAACGCGGTGACGCGCGAGATTTCGCTGTGTCTGTATATCCGCAGCAATGACGTCGGGCTCGGCACGCCGTTCAATCTGACCGAGGGCGCGGCGCTGCTGCATCTGGTCGGCCGGCTGACGGGCTACACGCCGCGCTGGTTCACGTATTTCATCGGCGATGCACACATCTACGAGAATCAGCTCGACATGCTGCACGAGCAACTCAAGCGCGAGCCGCTGCCGTCGCCGCAGTTGATCATCTCGGATCGCGTACCGGACTACGCAGTGACGAAACGCTACGAGCCGGAGTGGCTGGAGAAGATCGAGCCGAAGGATTTCGCGCTCGAAGGGTACAAGCACCACGACGCGCTCACGGCGCCGATGGCGGTGTAGGTCGCGCTTCGTCGATTCGCACGAGAAACGCGCGGCTTCGGGCCGCGCGTTTTGCGTTTACGGCTTCAGCTTCGATGGTGCTCGTTGCCGCCGCCGTGCTGCGGCTGTTGCGGCTGCTGTGGTTGTTGCGCCTGTTGAGGCTGCTGATGCTGCTCCTGATGCGGCATCTGCGGCGGCGCCTGACGCGCTTCCTGATGCATCGGCTGATGCGGCGGCTCCTGGCGGACCTGTGGCCGCTGCGCTTCCTGCTGCGGGCGAGGCGGCGGCGCCTCATGACGCGGCGGCTCGACGCGGGCCGGCCGATACGCTTCCTGCTGCGGCTGACGTTGCTGCGGTGCGGGCGGCGCGTGGCTGGGCTGCGGCTGCATCGCGAGCATCGGCGTGCCGGGGGCGCCGTGGTCGAAACGTGGCGCGTTGCTGGCGTGCGACGCCATCGGCGGCTGTCCCTGTTGCGGCAGCCTGCCCGGCTGGAAGGCCTGCTGCGGCATGCGCGGCTCGTTCGGAACGGCGTGTCCGTGCGATGGCTCCCCGTGCGAAAAGCGCGGATCGCCGCCGCTGAACCGAGACGCCTGAGGCGGACGCGGTACGCCGTTTCCATGCGGCTGCATCGGCTGCGCGGGGGCGGGCGTGCCGCCGCCCGCGATGACCGAGCGCGCTGGCCCGTGGGTCGCCACGAGATGCACTGGCTCGCTGCGGGCATCGGGCCCATGCCTGTCGCGATCCTGCTGCGGGAATCTGTCATGGAAAGCGGGCGGCGCGACCGGCGCGCGCGTCGCGACCACCGGACGTCCGAACCCGCCCTGCGGCGGCCGGTAATCCGCGCGGCGCGCTCCGGGTGCGAAGCTGTCGCGCGTCGGCGCGATGCCCGGTGCGCCTGCAAAAAAGCGCGGATTGCGCCAGCGCGACGGATCGACCGCATACGGTTGACGTCCTACCGGCTGGCCATGCACGAACGTGTTCGCCGGCACGGCCGTCAGCCCGCGCGGCGCGCGATAGTTGACGTACGTATTGTTCACGTAGACGTTGCGGTTCACGCGCTCGTAGTAGCGCGGACTCCAGCCATCGTGACGCGGACGCCACGCTTCGCGCGGCCCGAGCGGGAACCATGCGACGCCCGCCGCCGCGATGCCGCCGACGGTCAGTGCGACGTTCCAGTCGACGGCGCTCCCGCCGTCGCCGACGAACGCGACGAGCGCGGGCGAATACGCGGGCGGCGCGCTCACGGCCATCGGACCGGGCACCCACGCCCACTGCGACCCGACATACGCCCAGCGGCCGTAGTGATACGGCGCGAAGCCCCACGGCGCATCGTCGATCCAAGTCCAGCCCCACGGTTCCTGCCATGCCCAGTGCCCCTGCCGATACGGCGCCCAGTCGGCGGAAACGGCATTCGGCACCCAGACCGGCCCGTACGACGGATCGCTGCGCCACGTGCCGTTGGCATCGAGATCCTGATAACCGGGGATGTCGCGCGACACGTATTGCGCCGAAACCGAGCGGTCTTCGGAGGCATCGCGGCCCGCAGCCCACTGATCGAATGCGTCCGGCGCGGGCGCCGCATTCGCCGATGCCTGTTGCAGGTTCGTGCCCTCGAACGTCATCTGCTGGCCGCCCGCGAGCTGCACCGCGCCGCCGTCGCCGTAAGCGGTGACGCCGCCGTTTCGCACCGTCACGGTGGTCGCGCGGCCATCGGGCGCAACGTCCACGCGCACCTCGCCGGGCGTCGTGATCGCAAGCGCGGCGTTGGGCGTGTCGATTTCATAGCGGCTACCCGGCGGCAGTTCACGCACGCGGGTCGACAGCGTTCCTTGTGCGACCTTGAGCTGAGCGGTGTTGTCGTCGAGCGCGAGCACCGAGAGAGCCGTCGATGAGCCGAGCCGCACCGCCGTCGAGCCGATATGCAGTTCCGAGCGCGCGTTCTCGTCGTTCCAGAGTTGATCGCCCGTCGTGAGCGGACGATTGATCTGCGCGTAGGACCAGTCGCCCGCGCCCGCGGGTTCGGTCGTCACGGTCCCGGCCATATAGTTCAGCCTGGCGATGCGCCCGGGGGGATCGCTCTGTTCCGCCTGCGCCGACACTGCGGACGGTGTCTGTGCGAACGCGGTGAGCCCCGATGTCGACAAAAGCGCACACACGGTGGCGGTGGCGGCGGCGACGGCCTTGATTTTCATTGCATTCTCCGGCGGCCGCGCGCGCGTCTCGTTCGACGCTGTGGGTCCGCGAGGCCTACCGGATCAATGTATCGCCCGCGCCTGTATCCGTACGATGCCGTTTGTAACGGCGCGCAGGCGCGCGTAACAAAGCTTTATCGCGGGGACAGGAAGTCCTCGAAGTGCCGATGCCCGGCCGGCGTCACGCGCAACACGCGACGCCTCGCCGTGTGCTCGATCCAGCCATGCGACTCGCACGCTTCGAGGAACGCCGCGCCGAGCGCGCCGCCCAGATGCGGCCGTCGCTCGCTCCAGTCGATGCACGTGCACGCGAAGCGCCGCCGCCGCGCGCGCTGCGCTTTCAGGTCGATGCCCAGCCCGGCGAACGCTTGCGCGCCTTCCGGCGTCGCATCGAGCGCGGTGGGACCGTGAACCTCATCGTGATCATCGGCGGCGGCGAGCCAGTTGCGCGCGATCATCCGGTCGAAGATCCGCACCGCCAGTTCGCCCGCGAGATGATCGTAACAAGTGCGCGCGAAACGCATTTCCAGCGGCACGGCCGAAGGCGGGCGTTCCGGTGCGCGCTGCGGCGCGCTCGCCCGCGCGAGATTGGCGAGCGCCTCGATGGCCGCGGCGATATCCGGCGTCGCGATGCGATAGTAGCGATGTCGACCGCTCACTTCGAGCGCGAGCAGTCCGCCTTCGGTCAACCGCGCGAGATGTCCGCTCGCCGCCGAAGGCGACAGCCCCGCGATCATCGTCAGCTCGCCGGCCGGGCGCGCGGTGCCGTCCATCAGCGACCAGAGCATGGCGGCGCGCCCCGGATCGGCGATCAGCGCGCCGATGCGCGACAGTCCGGGGAAATGGCGCACGCGGGAATCGGCGTCGTCGAGGGCGGCGTTCATGGCGATGTCCGTATCGGTGAAGGTTCGATGGTTCCACTCTAGCCCGCCTCTCGCAACCGACGTTTCACCGCGACACGAAATGTCGATGCGCGAAGCGCAGCGCTAGAATGACCGCTGGCATTTCGAAGCTGCAGGAGGTTTCCATGTCCAGATTCATTCTCGCTAGCGTAATGGGCGCTCTCGTGCTCCTGGCGGGCTGCGCGGGCGGGCCGTCATCGGCGGGCGGCGGCAGCATCACGATGTACGGCACGATCGATCAGGGCATCACCGTCCACGATTGAATATTGCCGACCCTATAATCGGCATTCAATTTCCGCATCCGACGGGCCTCCCATGAATACGCCGACCTCATCTTCCATTCCCGCGGTCCCGAAAAGCCGCGCCGAAACCACCTTCCGCTTTCTCGCCGAGCCCACCTCGGTGAACTTCGGCGGCAAGGTGCACGGTGGCGCGCTGATGAAATGGATCGACGAGACCGCCTACGCCTGCGCCGCGATGTGGTCCGGACGCTACGCGGTGACGGTCAGCGTCGGCAATATCCGCTTCCGGCGGCCGATTCTCGTCGGCAATCTGGTCGAGTTGCGCGCGCGCGTCGTGACGACGGGGCGCACCAGCATGCACATCCACATTTCCGTGCACGCGGGCGATCCTAAAGTCGGCGAGCTTCAGCAGACGACCGATTGCCTGATGGTCTTCGTCGCCGTCGATGAAAAAGGGCAGCCCACGCCCGTGCCTTCGTTCGTGCCGGAGACGGAGGAGGAAAAGCGTCTCGCGAAGTACGCGATGGACGTGAAGGATGCGCTCGACGCGATCGTCGAGCTGAAGCCGGAAGAGGTCGCGGCGGGGAAGGTCTGATCCCGCCGCCTTCGTCGGTCGAGGGAGCGGCTACTTCTTTCCCACCATGTCGCCCGGCTTGACCCATTCGTCGAACTGCTGCTCGGTCACGTGACCGAGCGCGAGCGCGGCGGCCTTGAGCGTCGTGCCTTCCTTGTGCGCCTTCTTCGCGATCTGGGCGGCCTTGTCGTAACCGATGTGCGGATTCAGTGCCGTCACGAGCATCAGCGATTCGTTGAGCAGGCTGTCGATGCGCTTCTCGTTCGGCTCGATGCCCACCGCGCAGTTGTCGTTGAAGCTTTGCGCGCCGTCCGCGAGCAGCCGGACGGATTGCAGCACGTTGTGCGCGATCATCGGGCGGAACACATTCAGCTCGAAGTTGCCGCTCGCGCCGCCGAAGTTCACCGCGACATCGTTGCCGAACACCTGGCAGCACAGCATGGTCACGGCTTCGGATTGCGTCGGGTTCACCTTGCCCGGCATGATCGAGCTGCCCGGCTCGTTCTCCGGAATCGACAGCTCTCCGAGCCCGCAGCGCGGTCCGCTCGCGAGCCAGCGGATGTCGTTCGCGATCTTCATCATTCCCGCCGCGACTGTTTTCAACGCGCCGTGCGCGGCGACGAGCGCATCGGCGGCTGCCATCACCTCGAACTTGTTGGGCGCGGTCTCGAAGGGCAGGCCGGTGAGCTTGCCGATCGCCTGCGCGACCTTCGTCGCGAATTCCGGATGCGCGTTCAGTCCCGTGCCGACCGCCGTGCCGCCCTGCGCGAGCTGATACAGGTGCGGCAGCGTCGCCTCCACATGCCGGATGCCCTGATCCAGTTGCGCGACGTAGCCGGAAAACTCCTGGCCGAGCGTGAGCGGTGTCGCGTCCTGCAGATGCGTGCGGCCGATCTTCACGATCTTGTCGAACGCCTTCGCTTTCTTGTCGAGCGTATCGCGCAGCGTCTTGAGCGACGGAATCAGATGCTTCGTGATCGCGACCGCCGCGGCGACGTGCATCGCCGTCGGGAACACGTCGTTCGACGACTGGCCGCGATTCACGTCGTCGTTCGGATGCACGAGGCGCTCCTCGCCGCGCGGGCCGCCCATGATTTCGCTCGCGCGATTGGCGATCACCTCGTTCAGGTTCATGTTGGTCTGCGTGCCCGAGCCCGTCTGCCACACGGCCAGCGGAAACTCGTCGGGATGCTTGCCGTCGATGATTTCCTCGGCGGCCTGAATGATCGCCTTCGCCTTCTTCGCCTCGAGCACCTTCAGCCCTTCGTTCACGTCGGCGGCCGCGTGCTTGATCATCGCGAGTGCCGTGATCAGTTCGGGCGACTGCTTTTCCGTCGAAATCTTGAAGTTCTGCAGCGAGCGCTGCGTCTGCGCGCCCCAAAGCTTGCCGTTCGGCACGGCGATCTCGCCGAACGTGTCTTTCTCCATCCGTACGTCGCCCTTCGCATCTTGTGACATGGCGTGAGTTCCCTTCGAAGTTGGATCAAAGCTCCTTGTCGACGGGCAGCAGCATGAAGAGGCCCGTCATCGCATTGCGATAAAAACCCGCCTCCGGATCGAAATTGTAGGTGACGAGACTGCCGTTTTCCTCGGCGGTCCAGACGAGGCCCGACTGCGGCGCGCCCGTGCGCCGAAGCGACTCGGTCACCGCCGCGCTCGCGAGCTGCACCTGCCAGCTGATCTTCGGCGAGATGCCGTGCTCGAACAATTTGGCGGCTTCCTCGGCGATCGGTTTGCTGTGGATGACCAGCGCGAGTTCGGTGTTCAGCTTCGCCGAGCGCGGGTCCAGATTCATGGAGCCGATCACGAGGATACTCCGATCGATCACATAGGCCTTCGCATGCAGGCTCGCGCGCGACTGCGAACCAAACAGTCCCGCCCGCGGGCTGCTTTCGCCTTCGGCCTGAATCGGTTTGAATTCGTACAGTTCGACGCCGTTTTGCAGCATCGAGACGCGATACGGCGCATAGCCGGCCTGCACCGCGACGGCATCGGTCGCGGCGAGCGAATTCGTCAGCACCGCGACGCGCATGTGGCGCTTCGTCAGATCGGCGAGCGCCTTCACGCCGGTGTCGTGCGGCACGAAGTAGGGCGACAGGATCAGGAATTCGCTCTTCGCGTCCTTCAGCAGATCGATGAGGCGCTGCATCGGCGGGCTTTGATAGTCGTCGCTCGGGTGCTCGATCTTCGACGGCGAATCGACCCGGAATTCCGTCGGCGCCCACACGAGGCCCATTTCCTCGCGTGCAATCTGCTGCGCGAGCGGAGTCGCGTTGAGCGGCTTCGCGTTCAGCGGATCGGCCTGCGCGCGCCAGTGGGCGCGCAGGTCGTCGCGCGTCTTGTCGAGCTCCGACGGATCGAACTTCTGCTTGTTCAACGCGCGCAGCGGATAGGCGAGCGAGCTGTTCCAGTATTCGTCGAAGCTCGCGGAGATTTTCTGCGTCACCGGGCCGGCGGCGAAGACATCGAGATCGCGGAACTGCAGCGTCGGGCTCGCGCTGAAGTATTCGTCGCCGAGATTGCGCCCGCCGACGATCGCAATCTGGTTGTCCGCGATCATCGCCTTGTTGTGCATGCGGCGCGTGAAATGGCTGAGGTTCGTGAAAAAATTCTGCGTGCGCTCGGAGAAGCTGCGTTGCGCGCTGCCGAACGGATTGAAGACGCGGATCTCGATGTTGTCGTGCGAATTGAGCGCAGCCATGATCTGGTCGATGTCCTTGAAGTTCAGATCATCGACCAGCATGCGCACACGCACGCCGCGATCCGCCGCGTACAGCGCCGCGCCGAGCAGCAGCTTGCCGGTGTTGTCCTCGTTGGCGATGTAGTACTGCATGTCGAGCGTCTTCGTCGCCGCGCGCGCGAGCGCGATGCGGGCCTGAAGCGCGTCGGTGCCGGTCGGCAGCAGGCGCACGGCGGACTGATCGGGATGCTGCTTTTCCAACGGCGCGAGCGCGCTCGCGAGCGGCGTCGCTTCGTCCGGCGACAACGCGCGGCTCACCGGCCGATCGAGCGCCGTCGCGGGCGGGCGCGTCGCACAGCCGGCGACGAGCGACGTCATCGTCAGGACGACGGCCGCATGACGTATGGCGGCGCTGACGCTTCGTTTCGGCGTGACGCGCTGCGCCGTGTTTCGCTGATTTCCGTCACGCCCCGCAACTTCCCACATCCCCCGGCTTTCCGACACTTCGATTCCTCGTTCTGATCGTCGCGACTCGGCGCGCTTCGACGTTTTCGCGTTTGCGGCACGATGTAGCAAGAAGCGTTCTCGCGCCGAATCTCGAATTTATTCTATGGGAAATCGGAAATGCAGCGAATGTCGGGCTGTGCGATGGCGTACAGGCGAAAAAAAAGCCCGCTGGCTGAAGCGGGCTTACAACCCCTGTCACAGATGTCTCAAGGAGGAGACGGGTTCATCGTAGCAATGCGGTTCGCGCGGACCAACCAAGCATTCGTGCTATGCAAATCGGCGCGCGGCGCCTGTGCTTATCAAACGTGGCCGTGCGGCGCGGCGCTCGCGGCGTCGGCGTCGTCCGGCCGGGGCGCGACGCCCGTCTCGATGAAGCGCCGGCTGATGCGATGGAACCGCAGCGTCATCAGTACGGCGACGCTCGCGAGCCCGGCGGCCAGTCCCCACCACAGGCCCTTCGCACCGAGCTCGAAGTGGAATGCGAGCACATAGCCGGTCGGAAAGCCGACGCCCCAGTAGCCGAATGCGGCGGCGAGCATCGGGATGCGCGTGTCCTTCAGGCCGCGCAGGCAGCCGGAGCCGACCGTCTGCATGCCGTCGACGATCTGGAACACGGCCGCGACGCCGAGCAGCGACGCGGCGAGCGCGACGGTATGCGCGTTGGCGGCATCGTCGAGATTCAGATACAGGCCGACGATCACGCGCGGCACGGTGAGCAGCACGAGCCCCGAGCACATCATGAAGCCGACGCCCAGCGCGAGCGCGACGAAGCCCGCATGACGCGCCGCGACCGGCACACCCGCGCCGACCCAGTAGCCGACGCGCACGTTCGCCGCCTGGCCGATCGCGAGCGGCACCATGAACGCGACCGACGCGACGTTGAGCGCGATCTGGTGCGCGGCGAGCGGCGCTTCGCCGAGCAGGCCGACCATCATGCCGGTGGCGAGAAAGAGCGTCGATTCGACGCCGTAGGTGATGGCGACCGGCCAGCCGATGCCGAAGAGTTCGCCCATCAACGGCAGGCGCGGGCGCGCGCGCACGACGAAATGCCGGTAGCGCGGCCGCAGATGCAGCACGGCGACGAGCGCGATCGCGATGCCCCAGACGGTGATCGTGGTCGCGGCCGCCGAACCGAGAAAGCCTTCGCGCGGCAGGCCGTACGCGCCGTGGATCAGGCCGTAGTTGAGAAAGCCGTTGACGAACACGCCGCCGATCGAGATCCACAACAGCCTGCGCGCCGCGCCGATCGCCGGCAGGAACGCGCGCATCATCCCGACGCCGATCAGACTGCCCGGCGTCCCCCAGCGCAGCACGGCGCAGTATTCGCCCACGTTCTTCGCGAGCGTCGCGGGTTCGTTGAACGCGAGCAGGATCGGTTCGGCGTAGCTCAGCAGCACGAACGCGGGCACGGCGAGCAGCACGGAGAGCACGAGGCCCGTCCAGTAGATGCTCGGCACGCGGTCATCGTCGTTCGCGCCGCGCGCGTGCGCGACCGATACCGACACGGACGTCAGCACGCCCTGCAGCAGCGTCACGACGACGAAAAAGAGGTTCGCGCCGAGGCCGCCCGCGGCGAGCGCGTCGGGGCCGAGCGAGCCGAGCAGGATGGTGTCGGTGACGCCCATCGCCATCTGCGAGAGTTGCGCGATGGCGAGCGGCGCGGCGAGGCGCGCCGTGTCGACGGCGTGACGCGAGAGGCTCGGCGGTCCTTGATGTGCGCGCACGGCGCGCGTGACTTGGGGTTGCATGGTCGATCGACTGAAACAAGAGCGGCGCGTCAGTCGATGCACTGAGCGCCGCGGACTGGAAAGCGGAAGGGCACGAGGCGAAGCGCACGGCGCTTCATGCGCTGACGGAAGACCGACGCAGCAAACCCGGCGCTGAAACCAGAACGAAAGACGACTAGCTTATTGCGTCGCGCGCGGCATGTCGATCATGCGTTCACTTATGGCCGGATTTTCTCAATCGCGCGACGCGTTCGCGCAAGTCGCGGCGAACTTATTCCGGCGCGCGCACATGGATGGTCTGGCCATCGAGCTTCACCTTCTGACCCGCGCGGATCTTGCAGGTCTTGCGCGTCTCGACCTGACCGTCGACCGTGACGTCGCCCATCGCGACGCGCGCCTTCGCCGAGCCACCGCTATCGGCCAGTCCCATCAGTTTGAGCAGATTGTGAAGTTCGATGAAGTCGCCCGTGAGGGTGAATTGGAGTGGCGGCATGGGACGGGTGAAGCGCAAAACTCGGAAGGAAGCGTCAATGATAAACCACGTCCGGGCATGTGCCGTGCTGTGGGCATCGCGGGGACCGGTAAACGGAACGCAAGCGGGCTGGTTGGCAAATGTAGCCAGATGAAACGGTCGGTAACAATGACTGGCTTTCGAGAACTCGCGCAATCGTCGGCCGGTCCGACCGTTTGATCGATGCAGCTTCGGTCATCTTTCCAATCGACAAAAGTCGCGCGGATCGCTCGCTCCACGTATCCAGAGCGCCGCCGACGCCAACTAAAGAGAGGACTAGCTCATGACTCGTGCACGAATCCTATTGATCGGCTCCGCCATCGCCACGTTCGCCGCCTCGGGCGCCTACGCGCAGACCGCGACTCAGCCTGAACCTGTCCAGCCCCAGGCGATGCAAGCCCAGACCATGCAGCCGATGGCGCCGCCGCAGCAGAACGTCGTCGCGCCGGCGCCGACCGATCCGCTGGTTCAGCGCCGCAACGCGAACGCGCAGGCGAACGCGGAATATCGCGCGTCGAAGAAGGCGTCGAAGGCCGAGCTGAAGGCGCAGAACCAGCAAGCCAAGGCGCAGTACAAGGAAGAGGTGCAGAACGCGAAGATCAACCGCAAGGCGGACAAGGACGCCGCCAAGGCCGAACTGAACGCGACCGAGCCGAACGCGCCGAAGGACGCCGGCCTGCAGCACTGAGCGTGATGCGCCGCGAGGCCGCGCCGTGCGGCGCTCGCGGCATCGAAACAGGGAGAACGCCATGAATCGAAAAACCCATGCACTGCTGGCCACGCTGATCGCGGGAACGTTCGCGAGCGCGAGCGTGGCATCGTTCGCGCAGACGACGTCCGACGCGCCGACCGCCGCCGACCAGAAGGCCGCGAAGGAACAGACCAAGGCGGACAAGAAGGCGGCCGTCGCGCAAGCCAAGGCCGACAAGAAAAAGACCGAGGCGCAGTCCGAAGCGAACGAAGCGGCCGCCGACGCGAAGCTGAAGAACGCGAAGAAGGCGGATTGACCCGCGCACTTCGTAGCGATGCGAGCCTGGTCTCCTGTGAGCCGGGCTCGTTGCATTTGGGGACAAAAGCCTAGCTGATCCAAGGACTTGCGCGCGCGGGTTGTATGGATATACAGTGTGCGTCACTCATTTGCCGCCGCCTCGTCCTCACGTGCTCACGCTTTCCGACACCGCCGATCCCGCCGCCGACTCCACCGCGAAACAAGTGGCCGACTACCTCGCGAAGCTTAACGAGGCGCAGCGGCAGGCCGTCGAATTCGGCGTCGGCGAACCGGGAAGGGCGGGCGGCCCGTTGCTCGTGATCGCGGGTGCGGGCTCGGGCAAGACCAACACGCTTGCCCATCGCGTCGCGCATCTGCTGGTGAAGGGCGCCGATCCGCATCGCATCCTGCTGCTCACGTTTTCGCGCCGCGCTGCGCTCGAAATGACGCGGCGCGTGTCGCGCATCGCGACGAACGCGCTCGGCACGCGCAGCGCCATCGCGCAGGGCCTCACGTGGTCGGGCACGTTCCACAGCGTCGGCGCGCGGCTCCTGCGCGATTACGCCGATCTCGTCGGGCTCGCGCCGTCGTTCACGATCAACGATCGCGAGGATTCGGCCGATCTGATGAATCTCGTGCGGCACGAGCTCGGGCTGTCGTCGAAAGAAAAGCGCTTTCCCGCGAAATCGACGTGCTTCGCGATCTACTCGCGCGTCGTCAACACCGGCGCCACGCTGGCGACCGTGCTCGATCAGTTCTACCCGTGGTGCCGCGAATGGGAAGCCGACCTGAAGCGCCTCTTCGCCGCGTATGTCAGCGCGAAACAGGCGCAAAGCGTGCTCGATTACGACGACCTGCTGCTCTACTGGTCGCATCTCGCGGCGGAGCCTTCGGTTGCGGCGGATCTGGCGAGCCGCTTCGATCACGTGCTCGTCGACGAATATCAGGACACCAACCGCCTGCAGGCGTCGATCCTGCTCGCGATGAAACCGGACGGGCGCGGCCTCACCGTCGTCGGCGACGATGCGCAGTCCATCTACTCGTTTCGCGGCGCGACCGTGCGCAACATCCTCGATTTTCCCGGCCATTTCGATCCGCCCGCGGCAACCGTCACGCTCGATCGCAACTATCGCTCGACGTTGCCGATTCTGGAGGCGTCGAACGCGGTGATCGGGCTCGCGTCCGAGCGATACACGAAGAACCTGTGGACCGACAAGGCATCGGCGCAAAAGCCGCGCGTCGTTTCCGTCGCGGATGAAGCCGATCAGGCGCGCTATGTCGTCGAGAAAGTGCTCGAAGCGCGCGAGTCGGGCATGAAGCTGAAGGCGCAGGCGGTGCTGTTCCGCGCCGCGCATCACAGCGCGACGCTCGAAATCGAACTCACGCGCCGGAACATTCCGTTCGTGAAGTTCGGCGGCCTGAAGTTTCTCGATTCCGTCCACGTGAAGGACGTCCTCGCGGTGCTGCGCTGGGCGGAAAATCCGCGCGATCGCGTCGCGGGCTTTCGGGTCGCGCAATTGATGCCGGGCATCGGACCGGCCATCGCCGGACGCTTGCTGGATTGCGTGAGCGCGCCCGATACGGTCGCATCGAACGCGATCGCCGCGTTCCAGGCGCCCGCGAAAGCCAGTGAGGACTGGCCGCGTTTCGTCGGGCTGATGGCGAAGCTCTGCGGCCGCGAATCCGGCTAACCCCGCCGAATTCGAAATGATCCGCCGCTGGTACGAGCCACATCTTGAACGCAATCACGAGGACGCCGCGATCCGTATCGGCGACGTGCTGCAAATGGAAAGCATCGCGTCCACATATCCCACGCGCGAGCGCTTTCTCACGGAACTCACGCTCGATCCGCCCGATGCGACGAGCGACGAATCCGGCGTGCCGATGCTCGACGAGGACTATCTGATTCTCTCGACCATCCACTCGGCAAAGGGCCAGGAATGGCGCAACGTGTTCGTGCTGAACGGCGTGGACGGCTGCATTCCGTCCGATCTCGGCACGGGCAGCGACGAGGAAATCGATGAGGAACGGCGGCTGTTATACGTCGCGATGACGCGCGCGAAGGAGGATCTGCACATCATCACGCCGCAGCGATTCCATGTGCACAACCAGACGCATCTCGGCGACCGGCACGTGTGGGCGCAGCGCACGCGTTTCATTCCGCAGCATCTGATGCAGAGCTTCGAAGCGGCCGCGTGGCCGCCGGTGATCGCGCCCGCCGCGCCGACGGCGGCGGGACTGGCGGCGGCCGCGAAAGCGAAGATCGATATCGCGGCGCGGCTGAAGGGAATGTGGGACTAACGCGGCGCGCGTGAGGTCCGCGGCGCGCGCGGCGACGGCGAGAAGATGCTGCGCAGCCACGCAGCGAAGCGCGTGAAGCCGTCGTAAGGCTCTTCGATGAAAAGCTCCGGCCGCAACGCGCGCAGATATTCCAGCACTTGCTGCGCTTCCTGCTTCTGGATCGAGCCGTAGACGATGCCGAGGCGCAACAGGCAGCGCAATTCGCCGAGCTTCTCGCGCGCGGTCGAGCCGACGCTCGTTTCCACCGAGATCTTCGTTTCGTACACACGCTGGCGCAGCGAATCGGCGAGACGCCATGCGGGCGTCTGCATCTTTTCCTCGACTTCGCGAATGTCCGCCGCCGCCGATTTGATCTGGGAGGCAAGCATGTCGACCTGCGACACGTCGCCGTTCGCTTCGGTGACGATGGCCGTCGCCCATTCGCGCGACGCCTTGATGAGATCCTCGGCGGTCCAGTCGGCGCGGATCGCGAACGCGAAGCCGTGCTCGGCCGCCTGCCGAATCAGGATTTCGACGACATCCGGAAACTCCTTGTCGAGCGCGCGTTTGGCCCACGCATACTGGCCGTGCGTGAGCATGCGCTGCACCGCCTGCTCGGTGAGCGGCGTGTTGTTGTCGAGCAGCTTCGCGCGCAGGAAGTCCTCGAACGACGGCGTGACGAATTGCGGATCGAGCTTCAGCGACAGCCGCGTGAACGCTTCGAAATCGCGCTGCAGCGAAGCAATCGTCTCGTCGCGTAACGAAAGGGTGATTTGACGCATGTTGGTTCCCGGTTCCGCCTCCGGATGTCCGAAGGCGGGAAATGCTGGCGGCTCCGCTTCTCGGGACGGAGTCCATTCGTTTCTGATATCGGCGCGATATCCGGGAACTTGAGGATTCTTCGATGCTTTTTGAAAGCCGATCGATGGAAAACGTTTAGCGCAGGACGGCGAACTGCCAGACGAAAAACACCGCGAGCGACACCGCAATCGTCAAAAGCGGCCGCTTCGTGAGCGCGCAAACGACAATCGCGACGATCGCCGCGACGAGCTGCGGATTGCGCCATGTGATTTCGGCGCCGTCGCCGTGCGGCGATACGGTCATCGGGACGATGATCGCGGTGAGCACCGTCACCGGCACGAACGAGAGCGCGGCGCGCACGATCGGCGGAAAGGGCAGGCGTTCGCCCAGCACGAACACGGCGGCGCGGATCACGAAGGTGACGGCGGCCATGCCGAAGATCAGCGTGACGTAGTTCATTGTGTGCGCTCCTTGGCGTTTTTCAGGCGATGCTTCCCCTGTGCCTTCGACTGCGGCCGGTTTTCCATCAGCGTGAGCGCCATGCCGACAGCGACGCCGACGAACACCGCGGCGAGCAGGCCGAGTTTGTACGGCCAGCCCTGCCACGCGAACGACAGCACGCCCGAGGCGAGCGCCGCCGCCACGAAGCGCACGGCGACGAGCTGCGGCACGATGATCGCGATGAACGTCGCGACCATCGCGAAGTCCAGACCGAGCGATTTCAGGCCGGGGAACGCCGCGCCGAACAGCAGGCCGAGGAGCGTCCACAACTGCCAGTTCAGATACATCGCGACGCCCGAGCCGAAGAAGTAATGCGGCCCGATCTCGCCCGGCGCGCGCTTCTGATAATGCGCGTAGGCGACGGCGAAGACTTCGTCGGTGAGGATGCCCGCGAGCGCCCAGCGCCAGCGGCGCGGCAGATGCGCGACGTAAGGCGCGAGCGTCGCGGAATAGAGCACGTGACGCAGATTGACGACGAGCGTCGTCGCCCAGATGACGGCGAAGCTCGCGTGCGATGCGATCAGACCGACCGCGATGAACTGCGCCGAGCCTGCGAATACGACGAGCGACATCAACTGGCCATGCCAGAGCGTGAGCGGACTTGCGGTGACGAGCGTGCCGAAGATCACGCCGAAGGGTGCGGCGCCGATCATCATCGGGATGGTGTCGCGGGCGCCGGCGGCGAATTCGCGCAGCGCGGCGCCGGACGGTTGTGCGGGTATTGCTTTCAAGATTTCCTCCTATGGAAGCGAGGATACGCAAAACATCGGTCTGAATGCTTGTACGTTCTTGCGCTTTCCGGGACGGCCAGAACTTAGCGCCAGCGGCCGGGCGGCACGCCGAACGTGCGCTTGAAATGGCGCGTGAAGTGGCTTTGATCCGTGAAGCCGCTCGCCGCCGCGACGTCGGTCACGGAGGCTCCCGCGCGCAAGGCCGGCAGCGCGCGCACGATGCGCATCTGGTTGCGCCACGCGTGCGGCGCGAGACCGGTCTCGCGCGTGAAGAGACGCGCCGCGTGAAACGTCGAGAGGCCGACCGTCTGCGCGAGCTCGGCGAGCGTGACCGGTTCGAGCAGATCGTCGGCGAGGCGGGATTTCATCGCGGTGACGCGGTGTGCATCGGCGGCGAGCGGAGCGATGTCCGGGCGTGCGAGCGCGTGGCGGCCGAGCAGCGTCGTCACGGCATCGACGAGCGCCAGTTCCGCGGCGAGCGGGTCCGCGCCGTTTTCCAGCAACCGGTGCGCGACGACCAGGCGCCGCGCCAGATCCGCATCGCGAATGATCTCGTCCGGAAACCACGGCGACGATTCCGGCCGGCCCGACATGTCCCGCGCCAGATTTTCGACGAACGGAACCGGCAGATAGAACACGCGGTAGCGCCAGCCCGCATCGACGGCCCGCGCGCCGGTATGCACTTCGCCCGGATTGATCACCGGCACCGAGCCGGCTTCGGCCACGTGATGCGTGCCGCGATAGTCGAAACATTCCGCGCCCGCTTCGATGACAGGCACCGTGTAGGCGTCGTGCCAGTGCGGCGAAAACTCGTGATCGTAGTATTCCGCCGTCACCATGTCCGCGTCCGGCACGAGCGGCGAGCGCCAGTAGCGTGCGGCATTGCGGAAACGGTCGGCATTCATGATCTGGCTATTTCGAGACAGGGCGGAATCGCCCAGTTTACAGCTTTGTTTCGCGCCGGGCCTGACAGTTGCGCGTCACTTCACCGGTATGGTCGTGCCCTCGGGCACCGGCACCGCCGTCACGCTGTTTTTCGGACTGCCGGTCGCGATGCGATCGCTGTACGTCAGATAGACGAGCGTGTTGCGCTTCGTATCGACGATCCGCACCACGTGCAGTGTCTTGAAGATGAAGGACATGCCGGCGGAGAAGACGTCGGTTTTTTGCTTGAGCGGCTCCGCGATCTTGATCGGGCCGACCTGACGGCAGGCAATCGACGCCTCGGTCGGGTCTTCGGCGATGCCCAGCGTGCCTTTGACGCCGCCCGTGCGAGCGCGGGACACGTAGCAGGTCACGCCCTGGACAAGCGGATCGTCATAAGCATCGACGCTCACGCGGTCCGAGCCGGTGAAGCGGAAGTTGGTGTTGACGCTGGCGATCTCCTCCGCGTGCGCGAGTCCCGCGCCGGAGAGAAGAGCGAGCGATGCGGCGAGTGCGAGGACGGAGCGGTTCATCGTCATCCTTCGAAAAAGAGAAAGGGCGTCGTATTGTATCGACGCCCTTGGCTCTTCGATGCATCTCACGCTCGCATGCGGTCAATGAAAGATCAGATAAAGAATGACCAGCACGATGACCGGCACGCCGAGCAGCCATCCGAGTAAGTAAGGCATGTCGTCCTCCTTCCCATGTTGTTGTCGACGGTTTCAGTATCGCGGGGACGCACGCCGCGCGTTAGCCGTGCGCGTCCGAAATCCGTGTAGGCGAAGTCCTATCATTACTTTCTTGTGGCTTACATATTCGTAATGTGATCGGACTTAAGCGGCTCGGTTTTTCTTCGGTGGAATATCGCGATATAGCGTGCGGACATAGTCGAGATGCCTGCCCGCGCATTCGCGCGCCCGCGCCGGATCGCGCGCGACGATCGCATCGAAGATCGCGCGATGCTGCGTCATCAGGTTCGCCTCGATTTCGTCGTCGTAATCGACGAGACGATGCGACGTGAGCATCGATTCGCGGACCAGTTCGTTGAGCCCGTGCATCACGTGCGTGAGAGCGACATTGTGCGTCGCGTCCGCGATCGCGAGATGGAACGCCGCGTCCTTCTCCGCGATGCGCGTGCTTTTATCGGCGACGGCGCTCTGCAGCGCGTCGAACGCAGCGGCGATGCGCGCGATATCGGCATCGGTGGCGCGCTCCGCGGCGTAGGCGGTCGACAGCGTTTCGAGGCCGTGACGCAGTTCCAGCACATCGGCGCTCGCGTTCGGCTGTTGTTCTAGCAGCGCCGCGAGCGGATGCGACACGAGCGGCGCCGTGACATCCGAGACGACGAAGCCGCCCCGTCCGGCGGCGCGAATGAAGCCGTCGGATTCGAGCCGGATCAGCGCCTCGCGCAGCGACGGGCGCGACACGTTCAGTTGCTCGGCCAGATCGCGCTCGGCGGGCAGACGCTGGCCGGGCAACAGCGTGCCTTCCGAAATCAACGCCCGAATCTGTCCCGACACGACATCGGAAAGGCGCACGCGGGCGTAAGCATGTGCATGGACGGGCTGGAAAGTCATTGCTCGACTCGAATACCGGATGAAAACCTGGGAATGTCCGAGTTTGACACGAAAGCAGCATCTCATTAAAGTCTTGGTCAGACCAAGCTTACCAAATTCCCCGCACTTGGATCGTCATGAAAGTCGCCCTGTTCGTTCCCTGTTTCATCGACGCCTTCTATCCGCAGGTCGGCATCGCCACGCTCGAATTGCTCGAACGGCTGGGCGTGGACGTCGACTATCCGCAAGATCAGACCTGTTGCGGCCAGCCGATGGCCAATAGCGGCGCGCACAAGGACGCCGCCGGCGCCGAGCGCGTTTTCGCGCGCAACTTCGCCGATTACGATTACGTCGTCGGGCCGTCGGCGAGTTGCACGCATCACGTGCGCGAGCACTTCACCGCCATCGAGCAGACGAGCGCCGTGCAAAAGGTTCGTCGCAATACGTATGAGCTCGTCGAATTCGTGCACGACGTGCTGAAGGTGCGCGAGTTTCCGTGGGCCGAGTTTCCGCACAAGGTCGGGCTGCACAATAGCTGCAGCGCCGTGCGGCATCTGCGCGAAACGTCGAATTCGGAAGTGGCGGGCACGCCGTATTCGAAGCCGCGCGCGCTGCTCGAAGGCGTGAAGGGCATCGAATTCGTCGCGCCTGCGCGCCCCGACGAATGTTGCGGCTTCGGCGGCACGTTCTCGGTGACGGAAGAGGCCGTGTCCGTGCGCATGGGGCAGGACAAGGTGCGCGATCATGTCGGCGCGGGCGCGGAGTACATCGTGTCGGGCGACATGTCGTGTCTCATGCATCAGCAAGGCTGCGCTGAGCGCATGAAGCTCGATGCGCGCTTTATCCATATCGCCCAGGTTCTGAACGGAGCGCGCGGATGAGCAAGACGGTACGGATCGATCACGCGAAGGCGGCGGGCGCCTTTCTCAAGAAACCCGATCACGTCGCGTTCCACGACAGGCGTCTGTGGGACTTGCGCAGCAAACGCGACGCGCAGGCGCACGGCATCCCCGAATGGGAGACGATGCGCAATCTCGCGTCGGGGATCAAGGAGCACACGCTGTCCAATCTCGCCGATTACGTCGCGCAGTTCATCGATCAGGCCGAGAAGAACGGCGTCGTCGTGCATTTCGCGGCGGATGCCGAGGAGCACAACGCGCTCGTCTACCAGTTGATGAGCGAGCGCGGCATGACATCGCTCGTCAAGAGCAAGTCGATGCTCACCGACGAATGCTACATGCGCGACTATCTCGAACCGCGCGGCATCACGGTGATGGAAACCGATCTCGGCGAGCGTATCCAGCAGCTCGATCATCAGGACCCGAGCCATATGGTCGTGCCCGCGGTGCACAAACTGCGCGCGGATGTGGCCGAGCTGTTCGGCAAGACCATCGGCACCGATCCAAAGAACAGCGACATCCACTATCTAGCCGAAAGCCAGCGCATGAACACGCGCCCGTATTTCGTGCGCGAGAAGACGGCGGGCATGACCGGCTGCAACTTCGCGGTCGCGGAGACGGGCACGGTCGTCGTGTGCACGAATGAGGGCAACGCGGATCTGTCGGCGAACGTGCCGCCGCTGCACATCGCATCGATCGGCATCGAGAAGATCATTCCGACGATCGCCGATCTCGGCGTCTTCGTGCGCATGCTGTCGAGGAGCGCGCTCGGCTCGCCGATCACGCAGTACACGTCGCATTTTCGGCAGCCCCGTCCGGGCACGGAGATGCACTTCATCCTCGTCGACAACGGCCGCTCCGAGCGGCTCGCGATGGATGATTTCTGGTACTCGCTCAAATGCATCCGCTGCGGCGCGTGCATGAACACGTGCCCGGTGTATCGCAGGAGCGGCGGGCTGTCGTATGGCGGGACGTATTCCGGGCCGATCGGCGCGATCATCAATCCGACGCACGACCTGAAACGCTACAGCGCGCTGCCGTTCGCCTCGACGATGAATGGCAGTTGCACCAACGTGTGTCCGGTGAAGGTGAACATCCACGAGCAGATCTACAAGTGGCGCGAGGTGATCGCGGAAAAGCACGAAGTGCCGTTCGTGAAGCAGGAGGTGCTGAAGATGGCGGGGCGGCTGCTCGCGAGCCCGACGCTTTATCGTGCGACGGTGGCATCGCTCGGCGGCGCGCTGAAGCGTCTGCCCAACTTCGTGCTGTATAACCCGCTCAACATCTGGGGGCGCGGACGCGATCTGCCCGACGCGCCCGCGGTGACTTTTCATGAGTGGTACAGGAAGAACCGGAAGGTCGATCAATGACGACTCGCGAAGCTTTTCTGTCGAAGATCCGGGCGGCGCAGCCCGCCGCGCGCCCGCGCCCCGACGTGCCCGTGTTTCCGGCGCCCGAAGGCGAACTGAAGGCGCGCTTCATCGCGGCGCTGAGCGCGATGGGCGGCACCTGCGTCGAGGCGGCCGATTTGAACGATGTGAACGCGCTGATCGCGTCGCGCTTTCCGGATGCCAAAGTGATCGCGTCGGCGGTGCCCGGCGTCGACGGCACGCGGCCGCTTTCACCCGGTACCGTTCCGGCATCGCTTCAGGATGTCGACGTGGGCATCGTGAGAGGGCGCTTCGGCGTCGCTGAAACGGGTTCGGTGTGGTTCAGCGAGCAGGAGTACGTCGTGAACGCGATCGGCTATCTTTCGCAGCATCTCGTCGTGCTGCTCGATCCCGCGTTGATCGTCGAGGGTTTGCAGCAGGTGTATCGACGAGACGATTTCAAGTCGGCGCGCTACGCGGTGCTGGTGACCGGGCCATCGGCGACGGCGGATATCGAAGGCGTGCTGATTCGCGGCGCGCAGGGCGTGCGTTCGCTGACCGTGATCTGGCTCGCGTGAAGCGCTTGCTAGTCCTTCCAGATGATCGCAGTAGCTGTCCGCCCGCCTGTTGAAATTTTGGAGCGACTTCAAAAAACCGTCTGGATGATGCCGGATGCGCGCGCAAAACAAAAAGCCCAGTCGCGTGACTGGGCTTTTTGAATGGAACTTTTGGCTCCCCGACCTGGGCTCGAACCAGGGACCTACGGATTAACAGTCCGGCGCTCTACCGACTGAGCTATCGGGGAACAACTGAAACATCTGCAACTGAGATAAAAAACCCAGCCGATCGACTGGGTTCTTTGAAACCGACTTGCTGGAGTTTTTGGCTCCCCGACCTGGGCTCGAACCAGGGACCTACGGATTAACAGTCCGGCGCTCTACCGACTGAGCTATCGGGGAACATCTACAGCAGAGAAGCGAAATTATAGGGGGCCGTTACTGGCGTGTCAACGCTCAATCTTCATTCGATACGCATTTTTTGCAATCGACGAAGCGCGTGCGCCGGCGCCCGCCTGAATCAACGCTCGAGCAGATTCAGCTTTTCCTTGACGTCCTTGAACTCGTCCGCCTCGGGAAGCGACCCTTTCGTCTTGGTGATGCTCGGCCAGCCACGCGCGAGTTCCGCGTTCAGTTCGGTGAAGTGCTGCTGGTCCCCGGGCACGTCTTCTTCGGCGTAGATCGCGTTCACCGGACACTCGGCTACGCAAACGGCGCAGTCGATGCATTCGTCCGGATCGATCGCGAGAAAGTTGGGACCTTCGCGGAAGCAATCCACCGGGCACACGTCCACGCAATCGGTGTACTTGCACTTGATGCAGCTTTCGGTCACAACGTGAGTCATTCAGGCTCCTGCATACGAAATTCGTGGGGGCGGCGCCCTGGGCGGCTACATGGGCCGGGAGGTGCGCGTGTCGAAACGCATATTGTAGCGTAACGGTAAAACCGGGCACGAGCCGTACGAAGCGCGCTTTATATCGATTCGTGATGTATGTATGCGCGGCTTTCGCAAAAGGGCGGCGCGAGATCATGTCTTCGCGAACATTCGGGTAACATGGCCCTAAAGGCATGAAGCTGCGCGCTGGCAAGCGGGGAAAAGCGCGTGGTCAATTCGCGTGGATGTCCCAGTCAGAACCATGATCATCAATTCGCTGCTCGATACCGACCTCTACAAGTTCACGATGATGCAGGTCGTGCTGCATCACTTCCCGGCGGCGCACGTCGAATATCGCTTCCGCTGCCGCACGCCGAACGTGGATCTCGTGCCGTATATCGACGAGATTCGCGACGAGGTGCGTCAGCTCTGCAATCTGCGCTTCAAGGAAGAGGAACTGGATTATCTGCGGCGCATGCGCTTCATCAAGAGCGACTTCATCGATTTCCTCGCGCTCTTCCATCTGAACGAAAAGTCCATCCGCATTGCGCCGTCGCCGAAGAACAATGGCGAGATCGACATCGAGATCGAAGGGCCCTGGCTGCACACGATTCTCTTCGAGATTCCGGTGCTCGCGATCGTCAACGAGGTCTATTTCCGCAACACGCAGCGCAAGCCCGAGTACGAAACCGGCCGCGAGCGCCTGCGCGACAAGATCAAGCTGCTCGCCACGCCGCCTGAATATTCCGACTGCAAGATCGCCGATTACGGCACGCGCCGCCGCTTCTCAGGGCAGTGGCACGAGGAAGTCGTCCTGACGCTGAAGGAGAGGCTCGGCGCGCAGTTCGCCGGCACGAGCAACTGCTTCTATGCGATGAAGCACGGCTTGCGGCCGCTCGGCACGATGGCGCACGAGTACCTTCAGGCCTGTCAGGCGCTGGGTCCGCGCCTGCGCGACTCGCAGATCTTCGGCTTCGAGATGTGGGCGAAGGAATATCGCGGCGACCTCGGCATCGCGCTGTCGGACGTCTACGGCATGAAGGCGTTCCTGCGCGACTTCGACATGTACTTCTGCAAGCTGTTCGACGGGGCGCGCCACGATTCCGGCGATCCCTTCGACTGGGGCGAGCGCCTCATCCGGCACTACGAAGAAAATCGCTGCGACCCGCGCACGAAGGTGCTCGTGTTTTCCGACGCGCTCGATATCCCCCGCGTGCTGCAACTGTATGAGCGTTTTCGCGGACGCTGTCAGCTGGCGTTCGGCGTCGGCACGAATCTCACCAACGATCTCGGCTATCAGCCGCTGCAGATCGTCATCAAGATGGTTCGCTGCAATGGCCAGCCGGTCGCGAAACTCTCCGACTCCCCCGGCAAGAACATGTGCGACGACAAGGCATATCTCGCCTATCTGCGTCAGGTGTTCGGCATCGAGCAGCCGGTCGGCGAAGACTGAGCGCAGCGCATTCGTGCATCCGGCCTATGCCGTTCGGCCGAGGATCGCGCGCTCAGGTCGCTCGCTATAATTCGGACGCGTTGTCGGTCGATCCGGCGCGCACGAATCTCAAGCACGCCAACACGAGGACGGCACCATGGATACATCGGCCGCGCGCCGCAATATTCTCGCGCGCATTCGCAGCGCACAGGGCCGTCGCGGCTTAGCTACGGATGCCGAACGCGAGGCTGCGCAAGCGTATGTCGAGCGGCATCCGGCGGGTCCGCGTCCTCCGTTGCCTCAGTCGGGCGACGAATTGATCGCGCGCTTCAGGCTCGAAGCGGAGCGTCTTTCCACGACGGTCGCCGAAGTCGAGTCTTTGGACGAAGCCCCTGCCGAAGCCGCGCGCTATCTTCAATCGCTTAATCTGCCCGTCGATGTCGTCGCGTGGCCCGCGCTCGGCGATCTGCCGTGGGCACGTGCGGGCATTCAGGCGGCGCTGCGCAAACCGGCCGACGCCGATCTCGTCGGCATCACAGGCTGCTTTTGCGCGACCGTGGAGACCGGTTCGCTCGTGTTGCTCTCGGGCGCCCGGACGCCTGCTTCCGGCGCGCTTTTGCCGCAGACGCACATCGCGATCGTGCCGGCGTCGCGCATCGTCGCGGCACATGAGGACGCGTTCGCGCTGATGCGCGCCGAACGAGGCGAGTTGCCGCGCGCGGTCAACTTCGTGTCGGGGCCGTCGCGCACCGGCGATATCGAACAGACCATCGTGCTCGGGGCGCATGGGCCGTATCGCGTGCATGTGATCGTCGTGCGCGGAGCGTGAGGCCGATGCCCCGCCTGTTTTCCGGCGCGCTGTGCGCCACGCTGGCGCTGATCGCCGCCCCCGCCGCCGCGGCGACGCCCGACGGCGCGGCGCTTTCGGCAACGTGGGGCATACCGTTCGTCGGTGTCCTGTTGTCCATCGCGGTGTTTCCGCTCGTCGCGCCGAAGCTCTGGCATCACCATTTCGGCAAGATCGCGGCAGCGTGGGCGATCGCCTTTCTCGCGCCGTTCGCACTTTTCTTCGGATTCGGCGTGGCCGGCAGCGTGCTCGTCCATGCGCTGCTCGAAGAATACGTGCCGTTCATCGTGCTGCTGGCGTCGCTGTATACGGTCGCGGGCGGCATCTGCGTGCGCGGCAATCTGCACGGCTCGGCGCGCCTCAATACCGGTCTGCTCGCGCTCGGCACTGCGCTCGCGAGCGTCATGGGCACGACGGGTGCGGCCATGCTGCTGATTCGTCCGCTCTTGCGCGCGAACGACAATCGCAGACATGTCGTGCATGTGGTCGTGTTCTTCATCTTTCTCGTCGCGAACGCGGGCGGCTCGCTCACGCCGCTCGGCGATCCGCCGCTCTTCCTCGGCTTTTTGAACGGCGTCGGCTTCTTCTGGACGACTGTGCATCTGGCGCTGCCGATGCTCTTCGTCTGCGCCGTGCTGCTTACCGTGTTCTACGTGCTCGACAGCTACTACTGGCGCCGGCACGACGCGCGATCCGCGTTCCTCGATCCGACGCCCGATACGCCGCCGCTCGGCATCGACGGCAAGATCAATTTCGCGTTGCTCGCGGTGATCGTCGTACTCGTGCTGATCAGCGGCGTATGGAAGCCGGGCATCGCATTCGACGTGTTCGGCACGCATGTCCAGCTTCAGAATCTCGTGCGCGATGCGCTGCTCGTGACGGTGCTGCTGGCCTCGCTCGTCCTCACGCCGAAAAGCGCGCGCGCGGGCAACGCGTTCGACTGGGCGCCGATCGAGGAAGTCGCGAAGCTCTTCGCGGCGATCTTCATCACGATCGCGCCCGTCATCACGATCCTGCGCGCGGGTGACGCGGGCGCGTTCGCGGGCATCGTGCACGCGGTATCCGATGCGCAGGGCAAGCCTGTCGACATCGCTTATTTCTGGGCGACGGGGCTTCTGTCTTCGTTTCTCGACAACGCGCCGACTTATCTCGTCTTCTTCAATCTCGCGGGCGGCGATGCACGCACGCTCATGACCACCGACGCCACGACGCTCGCCGCCATCTCCGCGGGCGCGGTCTTCATGGGCGCGAACACGTATATCGGCAACGCGCCGAATTTCATGGTGAAGGCAATCGCCGAATCGCGCGGTGTGCGCATGCCGAGTTTCTTCGGTTTCATCGCCTGGTCGGGCGCGATTCTTCTGCCGCTTTTCGCCGTACTGGGCTGGCTATTTTTCTAGGAGCAACCGATGAAGAAGAAAGTGCTGGTAGCGCGTCCCACTTTTCCCGATGTGATCGAGCGCCTGCGACAGTATTTCGATGTCGACGTGAATCTCGGCGACGTGCTGCCCCAGGACGAATTCGCGCGCCGTCTCGCCGACAAGGACGGCGCGTTCACCGCGGGCGAATGGGTCGGCGAGCAAGAACTGGCGGGCGCACCGAATCTGAAAGTCGTGTCGAACATGGCGGTCGGCTATAACAACTTCGACATGCCGGCGTTCGATGCGCACAAGGTGCTCGGCACCAACACGCCGAACGTGCTGAACGAAACCACTGCCGATTTCGGCTGGGCGCTGATGATGGCGGCGGCGCGCCGCGTCACCGAGTCGGAGCACTTTCTGCGCGCGGGCCAATGGCAGAAATGGTCTTTCGACGCGTTCCTCGGCGCCGACGTGTACGGCTCGACGCTCGGCGTGATCGGCATGGGGCGCATCGGGCAGGCGCTCGCGCGGCGGGCGGCCGGCTTCGACATGCGCGTGATGTATCACAACCGCTCGCGCGTCGCGCCGGAGATCGAGGCGAAGCTGAACGCCGAGTACGCATCGAAGGAAGACCTGCTCAGGCGCGCGGATCATGTCGTGCTCGTCGTGCCGTACTCGAAGGAGAGCCATCACACGATCGGCGCGGCGGAACTCGCGCTGATGAAGCCGACGGCGACGCTCACGAATATCGCGCGCGGCGGCATTGTCGACGACGCGGCGTTGATCGCCGCGCTGCGCGAGAAGCGCATCGCGGCCGCGGGCATCGATGTGTTCGAAGGCGAGCCGAACTTCAATCCGGATTTCCTGCTGCTCGACAACGTCGTGTTGACGCCGCACATCGCGAGCGCGACGGAAGGCACGCGCCGCGCGATGGCCAATCTCACGGCCGACAACCTCATCGCCGCGCTGGGCGAAGGCCCGCGCGCCGGCAATCCGCCGAACCCGATCAATCCGGACGTACTGAAGAAATGATGGAACTGCTGGTTGGCGCGCTCGCCGTGCTGGCGATCGCGCTGGTGGTCTCGCTCATCGCGCTCGTCATGGCGATGCGGCGCAATTCCAATGCGGTCATCTTCGACGAGTTCGAAGCGCTCACCGACCGCGTCAACGACATGGGCGAGGCTCACGCGCGCGCACAGGAGCGGCTCGAACGCGGCTTGCGCGGCGATATCGCCGAGAGCGCGCGCGTGTCGCGCATGGAATCGCAAACCGGCTTCACGCAATTCCATCAGACGCTCTCGACGCAACTGGCGAACACGTCGACCGTGCAGAACGCGCAATTCGATGCGCTCGCGCAGCAGCTCGCACAACAGAGCCAGCAGGCGCGCGAGGATCAGGGCAACGCGTTGAAACGTTTCGCCGATTCGATGTCGCTGCATCTCGCGCAGCTTTCCGAAGCGAACGAACGGCGGCTCGCGGAAGTTCGCGCGACGCTCGAAGCGCGCCTCAAGGACATCGAGGCGAACAACGCGACGAAGCTCGACGAAATGCGCCGCACCGTCGACGAGAAGCTGCACGCGACGCTCGAGCAGCGGCTCGGCGAATCGTTCAAGCTCGTGTCCGACAGGCTGGAGCAGGTGCATCGCGGGCTCGGCGAAATGCAGACGCTCGCGGCGGGCGTCGGCGATCTGAAGAAGGTGCTGACCAACGTCAAGACGCGTGGCATCTGGGGCGAAGTGCAGCTCGAAGCTTTGCTGGAGCAGTTGCTAACGCCCGACCAGTACGCGAAGAACATCGCGACGATCCCGAAGAGCAATGAGCGCGTCGAGTTCGCGATCAAGCTGCCCGGCCGCCACGATGCGCCAGGTGCGCCGGGCGATGCGGCCACGCCCGTGTGGCTGCCGATCGACGCGAAGTTTCCGCGCGAGGACTACGAGCGGCTCATCGATGCGCAGGAGCGCGCGGACCCGGTCGGCGTCGAGGACGCGTCGCGCGCGCTCGAAGGCCGGCTGCGCGCGGAGGCGAAGGCGATCGCGCAGAAATACGTCGCGCCGCCTTACACGACCGACTTCGCATTGCTCTTTCTGCCGACCGAGGGACTTTACGCGGAAGTGTTGCGCCGTCCCGGCCTGAGCGATTCGCTGCAGCGCGAATATCGCGTGACCGTCGCGGGACCGACGACGCTGACCGCGCTTCTCAACAGCCTGCAAATGGGTTTCCGCACGCTGGCCATCGAAAAGCGCTCCAGCGAAGTGTGGCAGGTGCTCGGTGCGGTGAAGACCGAGTTCGGCAAGTTCGGCGAAGTGCTGGCCAGAACGAAGTCGCAACTCGAAACCGTGACGCGCTCGATCGAAGCGGCGCAGACGCGTACGCGTCAGATGGGCAAGCGCCTGCGGGACGTCGAGGCATTGCCCGGAGAACAGGCGGCGGGCTTGCTGGGCGATGCGTTCGGCGATTCGTCATCGCCCGAAGGCGACGACGAGCCGTGACACCGGATGTGAGTCAGGAGGCGAGGCGTTCGAGCGGCTCGCCCGTCACGCGCACGATGCGCCAGTCCGGCAGGACCGTCGCGCCCATCTTTTCGTAGAAGTCGATGGCGTTCTGATTCCAGTCGAGCACGGACCACTCGAAGCGGCCACATTGGCGCTCGACCGCGAGTGCGGCGAGCTTTTTCAGCATCAGCGTTCCGAGACCGCTGCCGCGCATCGACGGACGCACATACAGGTCTTCGAGATACAGGCCGCGCTTGCCGAGGAAGGTCGAGAAGTTCTGGAAGAAAAGCGCATAGCTGACGATTTCACCTTCCTGCTCCGCGACGAGCGCCTCGGCGGCGGGACGCGCGCCGAATAGCGCGTCATGCACGCCTTGCTCCGTCGCGATGAACAGATGCGTGAGCTTCTCGAACTCCGCGAGCTCGTACATCAGGCCGAAGATCGCGGCGACGTCGGCGGGCGTGGCCGCGCGGATGCCCGGGGCGCTCATGCTTCCTCCGGCGCATCGGACAACACGATTTCGATGCCGCCGAAGCGCGACGCCACCCAGTTATACGCGTGGCACGCAATCCACAACAGGATGAAACCGAGGATCGCGTTCAGCAACAGCGCGCTCGTGACGGTGCTCACTTCGACCGAGCCGTACCGCACGAACGCGACCACGACGCCGAGCAGCACGATGGGCACGCTGAAGGTCAGGTACACGAGGATCAGCGCCTTGGCGGTCTGTCCCGGTGCGATAAATGAGATCTGCTTTTTCATGAAGGAAAGCCCCGTCTATCGATGTAGGAATGTTTGTGCTGGCGACGCTCGTTGCGGCGCCAGGTCAGATCAGGCCGTCGAGCGGCACGATTTCGACTTCGTCGCCGATGTCGATGTCGCCGCGTGCGTGCTCGAGCACGATGAAGCAGTTGGCTTCGCTCATCGAACTCAGCACGCCCGAACCCTGCGGGCCGGTGGTGACGACCCGAAAGCGGCCCTCGCCGTCACGCGTTGCGATGCCGCGCTGGAACTCGGTGCGGCCCGCGCGCTTTTTCATCGGCTCGGCGGCCGCCGCGCGGATCGTCGTGAGCGGCCGGCGCGTCGCGCCCGACATCGCCAGCAATGCCTCGCGCACGATGAAATAGAACGTCGCCATGACGGCGACCGGGTTGCCCGGCAAACCGAAGAAAAGCGCTGACTTGCCGGCGCCCACGCGCTCGCCCGACCACAGGCGGCCGAACGCGAGCGGCCGGCCGGGGCGCATCGCGATCTTCCAGAAGGCGACGTCGCCGAGGGAATTCATCAGTTCGCGCGTGAAGTCCGCATCGCCGACCGACACGCCGCCCGAGCTGATGACGACATCCGCGCGTTCGGTCGCCTCGCGCAGCGCCTTTTCGAGCGACGCGCGATCGTCGCGCACGATGCCGAGATCGACCGTTTCGACGCCGAGCCGCCTGAGCATCGCGAAGAGCGTGTAGCGATTGCTGTCGTAGAGGCTGCCGGGACTCAGCGGTTCACCGACCGAGCGCAGCTCGTCGCCCGTCGAAAAGAACGCAACGGTCAGGCGCTTGCGAACCGGCACCTCGCCGATGCCGAGCGACGCGAGCAAGCCGAGATCCGACGCGCGCACGATGCGCCCGGCGAGCAGCGCCGGTTTGCCTTTCGCGAGATCCTCGCCGGCGAGACGACGGTTCTGACCGGCGCGGATCGCCGTGGTCGAGAAACGGATCGTGTTGTCTTCGCGCGTGACGAGCTCCTGCGGCACGACCGTATCGCAGCCCGGCGGGATGAGCGCGCCCGTCATGATGCGCACGCACTGGTTCGCCGCCGGCGTGCTTTCGAACGGCCGCCCGGCGAGCGCCGTGCCCGCGACGGACAAGTCGACCGCGTCGCCGCCGCGCGAGAGCACGTCGCCGGCGAACGCGTAGCCGTCCATCGCGGAATTGTCGTAAGCGGGCACGTCGATGGGCGAGATCAGGTCTTCGGCGAGCACGCGATCAAGCGCGTCGTGCAGGCTCACGCGCTCGACTTCTGCCTCGCGCGTGCGCGGCAAGGCCCACTGACGCACGATTTCCTGCGCGGCCTCGACGGGCAGCGCATTCGGATCGTAGTGGGCGACGCAGGCGGAGAATTCCTTGGACGTGGTCATGAATCGGCGTGGATCGCGGCCGGGGTCCGGCGAAGAAGCAGCCACGAGGCCGCGCTTGGGTTGAGCGCTCGCGATGGCGGACGTGAGCGAACGGTCGGGTTGAATGAGTCAGCGGCGTTCGAGTTCCGCCAACTGTTGTAAATCATTGATATTGTAAAACGCGCATTCGTCGTGAAATTGGACTTCCACCGGCTTGTGGCGCGCGTACCACGCGCGGACCTTGCGCTCTCCGGTGTCGAGCCACGCGTCGAGATCGCCGGCGAGCGACGTGCGCAAGAGCGCGAAAACGGGATGAGCCATGACATCGCCGGAAGCATCGATTGTTGCGGCGTACGCAACGTCGCCGCCATGCGCGTCGAGTGCATGCATCAACGCGGCGCCGATGTGTTCGTCGACGAAAGGGGCATCGCAAGGCGCGGTGAGGACGAATTCGGTGCGCGCGGCGCGCAGTGCGGCGGCGATGCCGGCGAGCGGTCCGGGATAATCCGCTCGCGTGTCCGTGACGACGCGCGCGCCGAATGCCGCGCCGAGGCGCTCGTAGTCTTCGATCGACCGGTTCGCGCTGATCAGGAGCGCGCCCGCCTGAGGCGCGATCCGCCGCAACACGTGCAGAGCGAGCGGTTCTCCGCGAAACGGCTGCAGGCCTTTGTCGACGCCGCCCATGCGCGAACCGCGTCCGCCCGCGAGCACGAGCGCGGTGACGCTTGAAGATGAATGCGTGTTCAGCACGAGCGGTCCGCCGCGCTCAGCCGCCGATGTACGACATCTCGACGCGACGCGCATCCTCGCGCGATGGCGCCGATGCGCTGCCGCGCAGTTGCGAATAGCGATCGCCGCGCGCTTCCCAGATACGCGCGATGGCCGTCGCGACTTCCTCGTCGCTCGCGCCGCTGCGGATCAGCCCGCGCAGGTCGTGACCAGCGACCGCGAAGAGACACAGGTAAAGCTTGCCTTCCGTCGAGAGCCGCGCGCGCGTGCACGAGTCGCAAAACGCACGCGTGACGCTGGAAATGACGCCGATTTCTCCGCTGCCGTCGCGATAACCCCAGCGCTGCGCCGTTTCGGCGGCGGTGTGGGCTTCGAGCGGTTCGAGCGGAAAATGCACGTCGATGCGCTCGACCACCTGCGCCGATGGCAGCACCTCGCTCATGTTCCAGCCGTTCGACGCGCCGACATCCATGTATTCGATGAAGCGCAGAACGGCGCCGCTGCCTTTGAAATGGCGCGCCATCGGCACGATTTCCTGATCGTTCGTGCCGCGCTTCACGACCATGTTCACCTTGATCGGAGTGAGTCCGGCGGCGTGCGCCGTCTCGATGCCGTCGAGCACATCGGCGACGGCGAAATCGGCGTCGTTCATGCGGCGAAAGAGTGCGTCGTCGAGGGCGTCCAGACTGACCGTCACGCGTGACAGACCCGCGTCTTTCAGCGACCGGGCCTTGCGCGCGAGGAGCGAGCCGTTGGTGGTGAGCGTGAGGTCGAGCGGGCGACCTTCCGGCGTGCGCAAGAGCGCGAGCCGCTCGATCAGGAATTCGATGTTCTTGCGCAAGAGCGGCTCGCCGCCCGTCAGGCGAATCTTCTCCACGCCATGTGCGACGAACACGCGCGCCAGCCGCTCGATTTCCTCGAACGAGAGCAGGGCGGCGTGCGGGAGGAACTGGTAGTGCTTGTCGAACACTTCGCGCGGCATGCAGTACACGCAGCGGAAATTGCAGCGGTCCGTCACCGAAATGCGCAAATCGCGCAACGGGCGCGCAAGGGTATCCGTGAGCAGTCCGGACGGCGACGACGCCGCGCCGGAAAAATCCGGAATCGCGCTCAGATCGGCGAGAGGAATGATGCGTCGGGACATGTTGACTCGGGCTTGGCTCGGCCGCCGCGGCCTTGTTCGAATGATGATTGATCGTTCCATTCTAACGGAACCGAGGCATCGGGACGTATGTCGGGGCGTTACGGTTTTCCCGCAGTTCGACGTGATTGCGGGACAAAAGAAAACGCCATCGACACAGGATCGATGGCGTTCTTCGTTTACTTCTGCCGGTCCGCCGAAGCGAACCGGTCGCGCGCTCAGTGGACGTGCTTGCTGGTTTCCACTTGCTGCATCGGCGTGGGGTCGACCGGCGGGAGCGCCTTGCGCTCGCGCGGCACGCGCACCGCAGCCGGCTCGCGCGCGGCGGCGGCGTTCGCGTCGCGCAGCTTGCCTTCGTCCGTGTTCACCCAGACGAGGCCCGCGCGTTCCAGCATCGGCTGAAGGGCTTCGACGGCGATCGGCGTCGACGTTGCCGGTGCGGCAGGTGCGGCGTACTTCACCGGCTCCGCGACGACAGCGACGGGCGCTTGCGCTTCGGTGCTTTCGACCGGTTTCACCGGTTCGATGGTCGTTGCCTCGGGCGTCGGCGCGACCGCAGCCGTTTTCACCGGCTCTGCGATCTCGGCGGGCTCAGCCGCCGCGACGGGCTCGACGGACGCCGGCACCGTTTCGACGGGCTTGGCCACTTCGACGGGCTTCGGCTCTTCGGTCGCGGCGGGCGCGAACGGATCGGCCGTCGCCGCTTCGACGACCGTCGGCGACGGACCGAACGGATTCTCGACCGCCGGCGCCGGAGCGGGCTTGGCGAAGAGATCGAAGTTCGTCGGCTCGGGCGTTTGCGCCTTCAGTTCGAACGGCTCGGCTTCGACTGCCTTGGCAACCGGTGCTGCTTCGGTCGCGGCGGGCGCTTGCTCCAGCGGCTTTGCTTCGAACGGCTGAGCGACGGGCTGTTCCGTCGGCGGCGCGACCGGTTGCGGTGCGGCCGGACGGCTCTCACGACGCGCCGCCGCTTCCTGCGCGGCTTCCGCATCGAATACGCCGGCTTGGGCCGAAACGCTTTCCGCGGAGCCTTCGGCCTCAGCGACGTCGGCTGCGTGATTGACCGTCATGCCATCTTCATCGCGCTCGCGACGGCCGCCACGACGACCGCGACGGCGACGACGACGCTCTTCGCCATCGCGCGCGGCGGCCTGATCGGATGCCGCGTCGATGCCGGCCTGTTGTGCATCTGCATTGGCTTGTGCGGTTTCGACGAATTCCGACGGCACCGTTTCGCCTTGCGTCAGCGCTTCGACAGCGGCTTCCGGTTGCGGCTTGCGGCGTTCGCCACGTTCCGCGCGATCGGTGCGTTCACCACGCTCGCCGCGTTCGCCACGATCGGGGCGCTCCCGGCGTTCCTGACGCTCGGCCGTTTCCGGACGTGCGGCGCGTTCCGCGTTGCGTTCGCGCGCCTCGCGCGGTTCACGTGCTTCGCGCGGCTCGCGTGCCTCACGCGGTTCACGAGCCTCACGCGGTTCACGAGCTTCACGCGGTTCGCGAACTTCACGCAGTTCACGTCCCTCACGGCCGCCGCGCGCATCGCGGTCCTCACGACGACCACCCTGGCGCGCGGCGCCGTTGCCGACCGTCGCAGCGCCAGCAGCCGCGCCTTCGCGTCCGGTGGCACCGCCACGGCGATTGCGGTTGCGATCGCCGCCGCCCGTGCGTTCACCGCGCTCGCGCGGCGCGCGCGGGGCCGGTTGCGCTTCGACCGGCGCCGGAGCGGGTTGCTGCTGCGGCTGAATGCCGAATAGATTCTTGATCCAGGCGATGAATCCGCCGCTCGCGGGCACGGGCGCGGGCGCCGGCGCGGCCTCGACAGGCGCGGGCTTGACCGGCGCGGTCGGCGCCGGCTTCTCGGGCGTGATGCCCTTCACGGCCGCTTCCTGCTTCGGCTTCACTTCCTCGGTGCGCTTGCTGTAGCCGGTTTCCGACTCGAGCTCGCTCGCCGCTTCGACGGCCATCTTCCACGATGCGCGCGGGTCGTCCAGACGTGCATCGTCGTGACGCAGACGCTCCAGCTTGTAGTGCGGCGTTTCGAGATGCTTGTTCGGAATCAGGACGACATTGACCTTGAAGCGCGACTCGATCTTGTTGATTTCCGAGCGCTTTTCGTTCAGCAGGAAGGCGGTCACCTCGACCGGCACCTGGCAATGGATTGCCGCGGTGTTTTCCTTCATCGCTTCTTCCTGAATGATCCGCAGCACTTGCAGCGCGGACGATTCGGTATCGCGGATGTGCCCCGTGCCGTTGCAGCGCGGGCACGTGACGTGGCTGCCTTCCGACAGCGCCGGACGCAGACGCTGACGCGACAGCTCCATCAGGCCGAAGCGCGAAATCTTGCCCATTTGTACGCGGGCACGGTCGTGCTTGAGCGCGTCTTTCAGGCGCTGCTCGACTTCACGCTGGCTCTTGGCCGACTCCATGTCGATGAAGTCGATCACGATCAGGCCGCCGAGATCGCGCAGGCGAAGCTGGCGCGCGACTTCGTCGGCGGCTTCGAGATTGGTGCGCGTGGCGGTTTCCTCGATGTCCGCGCCCTTGGTCGCGCGCGCCGAGTTCACGTCGATGGCGACGAGCGCCTCGGTGTGATCGATCACGATCGCGCCGCCGGAAGGCAGCGGCACCGTGCGCGAGTACGCCGTCTCGATCTGATGCTCGATCTGGAAGCGCGAGAAGAGCGGCACGTCGTCGTGATAGCGCTTCACCTTCGAGAGGTTGTCGGGCATCACGATATCCATGAAGGCGCGCGCCTGATCATGGATTTCGGTCGTGTCGATGAGGATTTCGCCGATATCCGGCTGGAAGTAGTCGCGAATCGCGCGGATGACGAGGCTCGATTCGAGATAGATCAGCATCGGCTGGCCGGCGACGCCGCTCTGCGACGCGGCTTCGATCGCGCGCCACAGTTGCATCAGGTAGTTCAGATCCCACTGGAGCTCTTCCGCCGAACGGCCGATACCCGCCGTGCGCGCGATGATGCTCATGCCTTCCGGCAGTTCGAGCTGCGCCATGGTTTCGCGCAGTTCCTGCCGCTCGTCGCCTTCGATGCGGCGCGAGACGCCGCCGCCGCGCGGGTTGTTCGGCATCAGCACGAGGTAACGGCCGGCCAGCGAGATGAACGTGGTCAGCGCCGCGCCCTTGTTGCCGCGCTCTTCCTTCTCGACCTGAACGATGAGTTCCTGTCCTTCCCTCAGCGCATCTTGAATGCGCGCGGAGCGCATCTCGACGCCGTCGCGGAAATACTGGCGGGCGACTTCCTTGAACGGCAGAAAACCGTGGCGGTCTTCGCCGTAGTTGACGAAGCAGGCTTCGAGCGAGGGCTCGATGCGGGTCACAACTCCTTTGTAGATGTTGCCTTTGCGCTGTTCGCGCCCGGCGGTTTCGATGTCGATGTCGATGAGCTTCTGCCCATCTACGATGGCGACGCGCAATTCCTCTTGCTGCGTCGCGTTAAACAGCATGCGTTTCATGAAACGGCTCCAGAGCGGCTGTCGTCCTCCCTCGTCGTGCGAATCGGCGTCGGTGACGTGCGAACGTCACGCGCGCGAAGCGGGAAGGTGGGCGTGCCACGCTTTTTTGTGTGTTGTCACAAAGCACGCTGGAGCGGGATTTCTGGCGGGAGAATTGCCGAAAGCAGGCTGCGGCGCCCGAATTGGGGCAGCCGCGCCGTGGGGCTCATGCGAAACAACTGCGAGGCGCTCGATGTGCCGCGCGGCCCGTGGCGAGGATGAACGGCGGCGCCGCGGCTCCGCGTCTCAAAATGGACGCGCCGAATCCGCCGGCGCTCTTGCAAAGAGCCTGATTCCTCCCAACGGCGGCGGCGGGGAAGAGCGGTCTCGCGCAAACCGGCGCGATGCTTCGTGACCGATCCTCTTTGCTGCCATGCCGCGCCGGCGCGGCCGCGGGCTCTGTTGCTCCCGTCGGCTCGCGGCCGTGTGTCTCGCCTCGTTTGCGGCGTTGTCGCGCTTCGCAGAAATCAGCGCAGCAGCGGTTTTCGCCGGCAGTTGTTCGCAAAAACCGGCGAGCGTCGATTTGCCTTTTTCTCCCGCTCGATGGCAGGGTCGATTCGGGCGGGCTTCCGGTTTTGCTTGCCGGACGCCGTCGCTTCTCGCCGATAAAATTCTTTTTGACCAAAAATCCGTTACCGTCGGCGATCGACTCGACCGAACGCGCCTGTGGGCGCCGTCCTTGCCGGTGATATCGCCGTGCGTGCAACTCGTTGCTCTCGATTTTCCGGGTGAGCAACCGACCTTGGGCGCAAGTAAAATGATGGTTTATCGCTTGCACCTATACAGTCTGATCAATCTCGGCCGTTGCTTGATCTTAAGCGTCGACCTTTTCAGGCTGCTCGCAAATTATATTCAGAATGAATGAGTTAGGCAAAACATCCCATAAACAGGTCGCAAGCGAACAGGTCTCGATGATCGAAGTCGATGAAACCGCCGCCGGGCAGCGCATCGACAACTTTCTGCTGCGCGTCTGCAAGGGCGTTCCGAAGAGCCATATTTACCGCATTCTCCGCAGCGGCGAAGTGCGCGTGAACAAGGGCCGCATCGACGCGGCGTACCGGCTCGAACTGGGCGATCTCGTGCGCGTGCCGCCGATCCGCATCGCGCAGCAAGACGAAGCGCCGGTGTCGTCGAACGCACCCGCGGCCGAGTTCCCGATTCTCTTCGAGGACGACCACATGATCGTCATCGACAAGCCTTCCGGCGTCGCCGTGCATGGCGGCAGCGGGGTCGCGTTCGGCGTGATCGAGCAGTTGCGCAATGCGCGGCCGCACGCGAAATTCCTCGAACTGGTGCATCGGCTGGATCGCGAGACGTCGGGCGTGCTGATGCTCGCCAAAAAGCGCGCCGCGCTCGTCGGCCTGCACGAGCAGATTCGGGAAAATCGCGTCGACAAGCGCTACTACGCGCTCGGTCACGGCGACTGGCCGAGCGATTGGGGCCGCAGGCGCATCGTGAAGGCGCCGCTGCACAAGTACGTCGCGGCGGACGGCGAGCGGCGCGTGCGCATCCAGGAGAATGGTCTGCCGTCCCATACGGTCTTCAATCTGATCGAGCGCTGGCGCGACTACGCGTGGGTCGAGGCGGAACTGAAGACCGGCCGCACGCACCAGATCCGCGTGCACATGGCGAGCATCGGCCTGCCGATCGCGGGCGACGCCAAGTACGGCGATTTCGCCCTGAATAAAGAACTGGCGCGTCCGAGCGCGAAACCGTCGCTCAAGCGCATGTTCTTGCACGCATA
This sequence comes from Caballeronia sp. J97, assembly GCF_905220305.1. Lineage (NCBI taxonomy): Bacteria > Pseudomonadati > Pseudomonadota > Betaproteobacteria > Burkholderiales > Burkholderiaceae > Caballeronia > Caballeronia sp. J97. The sequence continues at coordinate 56,350 of NZ_CAJMZL010000005.1, forward strand.
TCGTCTGAAGATAACGCATCCGGCGACGGGCGAGCCGCTGCAATTCGAAGCGCCGCTGCCGGTCGAATGCAAGCGCTTCATCGAACAACTGAAAAACCGAGAGACAGAGTAAATGGCGCGGCAGCAATTCGATCTGATCGTTTTCGACTGGGACGGCACGCTGATGGATTCGACCGCCCACATCACGCGCAGCATCCAGGCCGCGTGCCGCGACCTCGGACTGCCGGTTCCCGCCGATGAATCCGCGAGCTACGTGATCGGCCTCGGCCTGAGGGACGCGCTTCAAATCTGCGCGCCGACGCTCGATCCGTCCGACTATCCGCGCCTTGCCGAGCGCTATCGCGTGCATTTCCTGACGATGGGCCAGAGGACCGAGCTTTTCGACGGCGTGCGCGAGCTGCTGCAGGAACTGCGCGATCTCGGCTATTTCCTCGGCGTCGCGACCGGCAAGAGTCGCGTCGGGCTGAATCGCGCGCTCGACGAATCGCGGCTCACGAGCCTTTTCGACGGCACGCGCTGCGCGGACGAAACATTCTCGAAGCCGCATCCCGCGATGCTCCAGGAGCTTACGCGCGAACTCGGCCAGGATCTCGAGCGTACCGTGATGATCGGCGATACGACGCACGATCTGCAGATGGCGATCAATGCGGGCGCGGCGGGCATCGGCGTCGGCTACGGCGCGCATCCGGCCGATTCGCTCGCGGCGCTCAAGCCGCAGTTCTGCGCCGATAGCGTCGCGTCGCTGGCCGGCTGGCTGCGGGAGCACGCATGACGGAGCCTGTGCCGGACTTGCAAGATAAGGCGGTGCGCGTGTGCGCATCGGACGAACTGGTCGACGGCGGCGCGGGCGTGCGTGTTCCGGCGGCGGAGGCGAGCGGCGATGCCGTGGTCTTTTTCGTGCGCTATGACGGGCAGCCGTATGGCTATCTGAACCGCTGCGCGCACGTGCCGATGGAGCTCGACTGGAACGAGGGACAGTTCTTCGAAAGCTCGGGCCTATACTTGATGTGCGCGACGCACGGCGCGATCTACGAACCCGATACCGGCAAGTGCGTCGGCGGTCCGTGCCGCGGCGCGCGCCTGCGGGCCTTGACGGTCGAAGAGCGCGACACGCCGGAAGGCCGCGCCGTCTTCTGGCTTCCCGACGACGCATTGCGTCCCGCCTGATTTCTTCTTTACACACCCATAACGCATGTCCGACAACCTTCCGCCGCGCCGTGACGACAACTGGGAGCGCGAGGCGCTCGAACGTATCGCGCTCGCCGCCATCCGCGAGCAGCGCGCCGCGCGTCGCTGGCGCATCTTCTTTCGCTTCGTGTTCCTCGGGGTCATCGCGCTGATCGCGTGGGGCGTGTTCGATTTCACCGGCGACCGCGTCGCGAAGGCGGGCAAACACACGGCGCTCGTCGACCTGCAGGGCGAAATTTCCGCGAACAGCGACGCGAGCGCCGACAACATCGACGAGGCGCTCCAGAGCGCGTTCGAGGACGAGAACACGGCGGGTGTGATCCTGCGCATCAACAGTCCGGGCGGCAGTCCGGTGCAGGCGGGCATCATCAATGGCGAGATCCGGCGGTTGCGCGCGAAATATCCGAAGACGCCGCTGTACGTGGTTGTCGACGACATGTGCGCGTCGGGCGGCTACTACGTTGCCGCGGCGGCGGACAAGATTTACGTCGACCGGGCGAGCATAGTCGGCTCGATCGGCGTGCTGATGGACGGTTTCGGCTTCACCGGGCTGATGGACAAGCTCGGCATTCAGCGTCGCATGCATACGTCGGGCGCGAACAAGGGCGCGTTCGATCCGTTCTCGCCGGAAACGCCCGCGATGAACGCGCATGCGCAGGAAATGCTCGATCAGATCCACACGCAGTTCATCGACGCCGTGAAGCTCGGCCGCGGCAAACGCCTGAAAGATGATCCGGAGCTCTTTTCCGGCATGTTCTGGACCGGCGAGAAGAGCGTCGAACTCGGTCTCGCCGATGGCTTCGGCGACGCCAGCTACGTGGCGCGCGAGGTCATCAAGCAGCCGGACATCGTCGATTACACGCAGAAGGAGAGCATCAGCGAGCGTGTGGTGCGGCGCTTCGGCGCGTCCGTGGGCGACGCCGCCGTGCGTGCGCTCACGCTCGGCGGCAAACTCCAGTTGCGCTGAGCGCTACGACGCCAGCAAGAGGAAGATCGCCGGGCGCTTGTGCAGGTCCGGCGCGGCCTGTTTCTTCCACTCCGCCGCCGTGCGCGTGACGATGGTTTCGGCCGGCAGCGTCAGATCGACCGCGACGCAGATCAACGTCGACGGCGAGCAAGAGGCGATGAGCGTGTCGAGCATCGCGCGGTTGCGATAGGGCGTCTCGATGAAAATCTGCGTCTGATTGGCCTTGCGCGACAGTTGCTCCAGCTCGCGCAGACGCTTCCCACGCTCGCCGGCATCGACCGGCAAATATCCGTTGAACGCGAAGCTCTGGCCGTTCATGCCCGAGGCCATCAGCGCGAGCAGAATCGAACTCGGTCCGACGAAGGGCACGACCTTCACGCCGCGCTGGTGCGCGCGCCGCACGAGCAGCGCGCCCGGATCGGCCACGGCGGGGCAGCCGGCTTCGGAGACGAGACCGGCGTCCGTGCCGGCGAGGATCGGCGCGAGCAGCTTGTCGATCTCGGCCGGTGGCGTGTTGACGTTCAACTCGCGCACCTCGATTTCCTGAATCGGCCGCTCCGTGCCGACTTTCTTCAGAAACGCGCGCGTCGTTTTCGCGTTTTCGCCGATGTAGTAGGCGAGCGCGGCCGCCTGCGCGCGCACCGGTTCGGGCAGGACGTGCGCGAGCGCGGCAGCATCGCCTTCGCCGAGCGTATTCGGGATCAGGTAGAGAACGCCGCTCATGCTGCCCCCAGAATCGGATAGCCGGCGTCCACGAGCATGCCGGTCAATGCGATGAGCGGCAAACCGATCAGCGCAGTCGGGTCGTCGGACTCGATCGCTTCGAGCAGCGCGATGCCGAGGCCCTCGGCCTTGGCGCTGCCGGCGCAGTCGTACGGCGTTTCGGCGCGCAGGTAGGTCTCGATCTGCGCGTCCGAATAGCGGCGAAATCGCACGCGCGTGACGATATCGGCGGATTGCACGTGGCCCGTGCGGCTGTCGAACAGGCAGAGCGCGCTATGGAATTCGACGCTGCGGCCGCGCATCGCCTGAAGTTGCGCGACGGCCTTCTCATGCGTGCCGGGCTTGCCGATCTGCTGGCCGTCGAAGGTCGCGACCTGATCGGAGCCGATCACGAGTGCGCCGGCGCGCTCGTCGCCGAGTTTCCCGGCCGCGGCGCGCGCCTTGGCGATCGACAGCCGCACGGCCGTCGCCTCGGGCGTCTCGCCGTCGAGCGGGGTTTCATCGATATCGGGCGAGAAGGCGTCGAACGGAATGCGCAAACGCCCGAGCAGCTCGCGCCGATAAGGTGAACTGGACGCCAGAATCAGGCGTGGCGGCGTTTTCGAAGCGTCGGGCATGGAACGGATCCGGCAAAAATGGATGTAAAAAAGACGGGCTGCACTTCAGCCCTTAAGTATTTGACTCGAAAGAACAAAGCCGATATGATTTTGGGCTTTTCATCGGTACGTGCGCAGGCGAACCTCATGCGCTCGCCGCCGATGAAGCTGGAACACGCGGAAAGCGGGCACATAGCGGGTCGAGAAAGCGGCTGAGAAGCACGAACGAAGCACGAACGAAGCACGAACGCCGGCTCGATGCAAATTCGGGCAAGCCACGTCTGCATCGAAGCTGCATCGCGGTGCATACTGAGCACTCACCCGTAGCACTAACCCAAGCAAGGCCAAGCAGGAGCGCACATGACTCAGAATCCTGGCAAACCTGTGAGCCCCGCGGATCTGCGCGCGCTCGACATCTACGAATTCGCCAAGAGCGGCAGGCAAGCAGCCGGCGCGCTACGTGCGTCGCAGATGCCGCGCATGTTAGCCGAAGTGCCGGCGGATGTGCCAGATCGCGATACCGTATTCACCTGGCAAGGCGAGGGCTCGACCCAGCCGGAACTGCAGGACGACGGCACGGAGGCGCCGCAGCCTTATCTGCGTCTCGCGGTGCACGGTTCGGTGTGGCTCACGTGTCAGCGCTGCCTTCAGCCGTATTCGCAGCATCTCGATGTCGATGCGACGTATCGGATCGTGGCGACGGAGGAAGAGGCGGACGAATTTCCGCTCGACGACGATGAAGTCGAAGTTATCGTAGGCTCGCGCCAGTTCGATCTCGTCGACTTGATCGAAGAGGAGTTGTTGTTGTCCTTGCCGCTCGTGCCCAAGCACAACGTGTGTCCCGAGACACACGAAAGCCTGCTCCCGGGCGAGGCGGACAACGAGCCGGACGAAAGCAGTGCGACGGACGAGGCCGACAAGCCGAATCCTTTTGCCGTGCTGGAGAAGCTCAAGCAGGGCGGTCCGGACGACAAGAAGCACTGAAATGGTTTTGTAGCACGCAACAAACTGGTGGCGCGATGTGCGCACCCGATGGCCGAACGGCCGAGGGCTGTCGGCGGATCGGGCTGTGTTAGAATTCGCAAAATTTTTCTGGAGTAATCATGGCAGTTCAGCAAAACAAGAAGTCGCCGTCGAAGCGCGGCATGCACCGTTCCCACGACTTCCTCACGACGGCTCCGCTGGCTGTCGAGCCGAGCACGGGCGAAGTGCACCTGCGTCACCACGTGAGCCCGAACGGCTACTATCGTGGCAAGAAAGTCATCAAGACGAAGAACGACTAAGCGTTCATTGACGCCTGATGCGTCCGCCGGAGCCATTCGGCGGGCACGCGGGCGCAACTCGCTCTTGATACTTTCCCGGTACGACGAGAAGGCGGCATTTCACTGCCGCTTTTTTGTGTCCGAAATTCGTCGCGTTCCATGACTGTAAAGATAACCATCGACTGCATGGGAGGCGACCACGGTCCGGCCGTGACCGTTCCCGCTGCCGTCAATTTCGTGCGCTCGCATCCCGACGCGCACCTGATGCTCGTCGGTCTCGAGCAGCCCATTCGCGCTCAGCTGAAGAAGTGCAAAGCGCTCGACGAGTCGCGTCTGACTGTCGTACCCGCCAGCGAAGTCGTCGCGATGGACGACCCGGTCGAAGTCGCGCTGCGCAAAAAGAAAGATTCGTCGATGCGCGTCGCGCTCAACCTCGTGAAAGAGGGGGAGGCGCAGACCTGCATTTCCGCCGGCAACACCGGCGCGCTCATGGCGGTGTCCCGCTACGTTCTGAAGACGCTCGCCGGTATCGAGCGTCCTGCCATCGCGTTCGCGATGCCGAGCCAGAAGGGCTACACCACCGTGCTCGATCTCGGCGCCAACGTGGATTGCGAACCCGAGCATCTGCTGCAATTCGCCGAGATGGGCCACGCGCTCGTGTCGGCGATCGAAGGCCGCGAGCGGCCCACCATCGGTTTGCTCAACATCGGCGAAGAAGTCATCAAGGGCAACGAAACGATCAAGCGCGCGGGCGAGTTGCTGCGCGCTAGCACGCTCAACTTCTACGGCAATGTCGAGGGCAACGACATCTACAAAGGCACGACCGATGTCGTCGTGTGCGACGGTTTCGTCGGCAATGTCGCGTTGAAGACCTCCGAAGGTCTCGCGAAGATGCTCGCCGACATCATCAAGGAAGAGTTCAGCCGCAACCTGGCCTCCAAGCTCATGGCGCTGGTTGCGCTGCCCGTGCTCAAGCGTTTCAAGAAGCGAGTCGACCCCGCGCAATATAACGGCGCGGCGCTGCTCGGCCTGCGCGGGCTCGTCATCAAGAGTCACGGTTCGGCCGAGGCCTTCGGGTTTGAGTGGGCTATCAAACGCGGGTATGATGCCGTCAAAAATGGCGTGCTCGAACGCCTGGTGCGCGCGATGGAAGAGAACGCCCCTGCCGCGCGCGAGGCGGACGCGAGCGTTCACGCGTCGGCGGCTGCGGATCCATCCATCCAGCAGGCCGCTTCACAGCCAAACTCGCAGCCGAACCCGCCGGGCGAGTCCGGAACTGCGCTACATTCGAAGGCATAATGGCTCAATCCAATCTTTACTCTCGCGTGCTGGGCACGGGCAGCTATCTGCCGTCCGAGCGTGTCACGAATCAGGATCTGGCGGACCGTCTCGCGAAGCAGGGCGTCGAGACGAATGACGAATGGATCGTCGCGCGCACCGGTATTCACGCGCGCCACTTCGCGGCTCCGGATCAAACCACGAGCGATCTCGCGCTCATCGCGTCGCAAAAGGCCATCGAAGCGGCGGGCATCGATCCGCAGGCGATCGATCTGATCATCGTCGCGACGTCCACCCCGGACTTCGTGTTCCCGAGCACCGCGTGCCTGCTGCAGAACAAACTGGGCATCAAGAACAACGGCGCCGCATTCGACGTGCAAGCCGTGTGCTCCGGCTTCGCGTACGGCGTCGCGACGGCGGACAGCTTCATTCGCAGCGGCCTGAATCGCACGGCGCTGGTCGTCGGCGCGGAGACGTTCTCGCGCATCCTCGATTTCAACGATCGCACCACGTGCGTGCTGTTCGGCGACGGCGCGGGCGCGGTCGTGCTGCAGGCGTCCGAAGAGCCGGGCGTGCTGTCGAGCGCGTTGCACGCGGACGGCAGTTATTCCGACATCCTCTGCACGCCGGGCAACGTGAACGGCGGCGTGGTGCAAGGCAGCGCGTTCCTGCACATGGACGGGCAGGCCGTGTTCAAGCTCGCGGTCAACGTGCTCGAAAAGGTCGCGCTCGAGGCGCTCGACAAGGCGCAGCTCACGCCCGAAGACATCGACTGGCTGATTCCGCATCAAGCCAATATCCGCATCATGCAGAGCACGGCGCGCAAACTGCGTCTGCCGGCCGAGCGCATGGTCGTGACGGTCGGCGAGCACGGCAATACGTCGGCGGCATCGATTCCGCTCGCGCTCGACGTCGCGGTGCGCGACGGCCGCATCAAGCGCGGCGACAACATTCTCATCGAAGGCGTGGGCGGCGGCTTCACGTGGGGCGCGTCGGTCATCCGCTACTGATCGTTTATCGATTCCCTCTACTCATTCGCAACTGATCCCTTCGTCACCGTGACCGCCGCGCGCTGCATGCGCGCGTGGCACGGGCGCAGACACCGACGACATCGCGGATCATTCCAATCAACGAGGACGATATGAAATTTGCGTTCGTTTTCCCCGGACAGGGCTCGCAATCGATCGGCATGCTCAACGCATTCGCCGATCACGCCGTCGTGCGCGACACCGTGCAGCAGGCTTCCGACGCGCTCGGCCAGGATCTCGGCAAGCTCATCGCCGAAGGTCCGGCGGAAGAGCTGAATCTGACGACGAACACGCAGCCCGTCATGTTGACGGCGGCGTACGCGATCTATCGCGTGTGGGAACAGGAAGCGGGTCTGAAGCCCGCGCTGGTCGCCGGTCACAGCCTCGGCGAATACACGGCGCTCGTCGCGGCAGGCGCGCTCGCGTTCGCGGACGCGGTGCCGCTCGTGCGCTTTCGCGCGCAGGCGATGCAGAGCGCGGTTCCGGTCGGCGAAGGCGGCATGGCGGCGATCCTCGGTCTCGACGACGACACCGTGCGCGCCGTCTGCGCCGAAGCATCGGCGGCGGGTGTCGTCGAAGCGGTGAACTTCAATGCGCCCGCGCAGGTGGTCATCGCCGGATCGAAGGCGGCCGTCGAGAAGGCATGCGAAGTAGCGAAGGCGAAGGGCGCGAAGCGCGCGCTGCCGCTGCCGGTTTCCGCGCCGTTTCACTCGTCGCTGCTCAAGCCCGCGTCGGATCAATTGCGCGACTATCTCGCCAGGGTCGAGATCAAGGCGCCGCAGATTCCGCTGATCAATAACGTCGATGTCGCGATCGTTTCCGATCCCGCCGCGATCAAGGACGCGCTGGTGCGTCAGGCCGCCGGTCCAGTGCGCTGGGTCGAATGCGTGCAGGCGATGGCGAAAGACGGCGTCACGCACGTCATCGAATGCGGTCCGGGCAAGGTGCTCGCGGGCCTGACGAAGCGCATCGACGGCAGTCTCGTCGGCGGCTCGATCTTCGATCCGGCGTCGCTCGAAGAAACGCGCAAACTGATCGCAGGGTAAGGATGAACAACATGAATCTGGAAAACCAGGTAGCAATCGTCACGGGCGCGTCGCGCGGCATCGGACGCGCGATCGCGCTCGAACTCGCCAGGCAGGGCGCAACCGTCATCGGCACGGCGACGAGCGAGAGCGGCGCGGCCAGCATCAGCGAGGCGTTGCAGCAGGCGGGCGGCAAGGGCCGCGGCGCAGTGCTGAACGTGAACGACGATGCCGCGGGCGACGCGTTCATCGACGGCATCGTGAAGGAGTTCGGTGCGCTGAACGTGCTCGTCAACAACGCGGGCATCACGAAGGATCAGCTCGCGATGCGCATGAAGGACGACGAGTTCGACGCCGTCATCGATACCAATCTGCGCGCCGTGTTTCGTCTGTCGCGCGCGGTGCTGCGCCCGATGATGAAGGCGCGCGGCGGCCGCATCATCAACATCACGTCGGTGGTCGGTTCGTCGGGGAATCCCGGGCAGGCCAACTACGCGGCGGCGAAGGCCGGCGTCGCCGGCATGACGCGCGCGCTCGCACGTGAAATCGGCAGCCGCGGCATCACCGTGAATTGCATCGCGCCGGGTTTCATCGACACGGACATGACCAAGGTTCTGCCCGACGAGCAGCGCGCCGCGCTCACCGCACAGATACCACTCGGCCGACTGGGCGCGCCCGAAGATATCGCGCATGCTGTGGCGTTCCTGGCGTCGCCGTCCGCCGGCTACATCACCGGCACGACGCTGCACGTGAACGGCGGCATGTACATGTAAGGCCTTAATAGGCATTTCGCTGAATTTCGCTTAATATCCGCGCCGGGACGGGCGCGCAAAATGCTCAAAAGAGCATCGTGCGCACCGCTTTCGCGCGGCAGTGAAGAATCGATGCAAAAGCCACCGGCAGCCCACTTGATGAAGCGCACCGGACGGCGGAGCATGGAACTGACGCGTCGTATTTTGCGGGTCCAAACCTGATAAAATGCGCGCACTCGTATTTTTGAACTTTTTTCCCCTCGGAGGGCTGCATGGACAACATCGAACAGCGCGTGAAGAAGATCGTCGCCGAACAACTGGGCGTGGCGGAAGCCGAAATCAAGAACGAAGCTTCGTTCGTGAACGATCTGGGCGCTGACTCGCTCGATACGGTCGAACTCGTGATGGCGCTGGAAGACGAATTCGGCATGGAAATTCCCGATGAAGAGGCCGAAAAGATCACCACGGTTCAGCAGGCGATCGACTACGCTCGCGCGAACGTCAAGGCCTGAGGCCGGACGCGCCAGCGACTCATCGCTCAAACAGCTTGATGCTTCGTCGCTGCAAACCGATTTGACAGCCACAGGGCACACAGGGCGGTTTCCTGTGGCCGCTGTGGCTTTTGTTTTTCGTCATTCTATGGATAAGGGGTTACCGTGAGCCGTCGTCGAGTTGTTGTTACAGGCCTGGGGCTCGTTTCGCCTGTCGGCAATACTGTTGCCGACGGCTGGGCCAATTTGGTCGCGGGCAAGTCGGGCATCGCCAATATCACGAAGTTCGACGCGACGAACTTTTCCACGCGTTTCGCCGGCGAGGTGAAGGGCTTCAATATCGAAGACTACATGCCCGCCAAAGAGGCGCGCCATATGGATACCTTCATCCATTACGGCTTCGCCGCGGGCGTCCAGGCCATGCAGGACAGCGGCCTGGAAATCACCGACGAGAATTCGGAGCGCGTGGGCGTCGTGGTCGGCTCGGGCATCGGCGGCCTGCCGATGATCGAAGTCACGCAGACCGAGCTGCTCAATCGCGGTCCGCGCCGTATCTCGCCGTTCTTCGTGCCGGCGTCGATCATCAACATGATCTCCGGCCATCTGTCGATCCGCTTCGGCCTTAAAGGCCCCAACCTGTCGATGGTCACGGCCTGTACCACCGGCCTGCACTGCATCGGCGAGGCATCGCGCCTGATCGAATACGGCGACGCCGACGTCATGATCGCAGGCGGCGCGGAAGCCACGGTTTCCCCGCTCGGCATCGGCGGTTTCGCTGCGGCGCGCGCGCTGTCGCAGCGCAACGACGATCCCGCGACGGCGAGCCGTCCGTGGGACACCGACCGTGACGGCTTCGTGCTCGGCGAAGGCGCGGGCGTGATGGTGCTCGAAGAGTACGAGCACGCGAAAAAGCGCGGCGCGAAGATTTACGCGGAAGTGCTCGGCTACGGCATGAGCGGCGACGCGTATCACATGACCGCGCCGCCGGAAGACGGCGACGGCGGCCGCCGCGCGATGGTCAACGCGATGAAGAACGCGCGAGTCAACGCCGACGAAGTGAACTACGTCAACGCACACGGCACGTCGACGCCGCTCGGCGACATCGCGGAGACGATCGGCATCACGCGCGCGCTCGGCGATCAGGCGAAGAAGGTCGTCGTGAACTCCACCAAGTCGATGACCGGCCACCTTCTGGGCGGCGCGGGCGGCCTGGAGTCGGTGTTCACCGTGCTGGCGATCCACAACCAGGTGTCGCCGCCGACCATCAACATCTTCAACCAGGACCCGAAGTGCGACCTGGACTACTGTGCGAACACCGCGCGGGAGATGAAGATCGACGTGGCGGTGAAAAATTCGTTCGGCTTCGGCGGCACGAACGGTTCGCTCGTCTTCAAGCGTCACTGAGCACGGCGCGCTCGTCGTCACGGGGATCGATATGGCGAGCGTGTGTGTGGACCGGCCGCATCGTGACACATGTGTCGCGCTGCGGCCGTCGCGTTTCTTGCGGGGCGCGATGGCCGGCTTCGCGGGCGTCGCGGGGGCGTCGGTGTTTCAGTGCGTTTTCGCCTGGACGGCGCAGGCAGGGCAGGCGGCCGTGATGTGCGCGGCGGCGCTGGCCACGCTCGGGCTCGCGTCGTATCGCTGGATGCGCGCTCAGCCATCGGCGATCAGCCTGCTTTCCGATGGCGTCGCGATCCGGAGCCGCGCCGGTGAAATGCGGCAGGCGCGCATCGCGGGTTGCGCGCAGTGGAGCGACAGGCTTCTCGCGTTAACGCTCGTGGATGCGCGCGAGCGGCGCGAAACGCTCATCGTCGCCGCCGATTCCGTCGACGCCGACACCTTTCGCCAGCTTTCAGTGCTGGCCCGCCGCGCCGCGGCGTCCCACCTGTAACGACTGTAACCGCGCATGAGCGTTCCGGTTGCCTTACAGGCGGTAACGCTACAATAGCCCTCCGCGCAACACCCCCAAGTTAAACGGATTTCCCAGGTGAGCGAAAAAGAAATCGACCAATTGTTGGTCGAGCGTGTCCAGAAAGGTGACAAGGCCGCGTTCGAACTGCTGGTCGCCAAATACCACCGCAAGATCATTCGACTGATCTCGCGCCTCGTGCGCGACCCCGCCGAGGTCGAGGACGTCGCCCAGGACGCCTTCATCAAGGCTTACCGCGCGCTGCCGCAGTTCCGCGGCGAGTCGGCGTTCTATACATGGCTCTACCGGATTGCCGTCAACACGGCAAAGAACTATCTTGCGACGCAGGGCCGCCGTGCTCCCACTTCTACCGAAGCCGATGCGGAAGAAGCGGAAACTTTCTCCGACGCGGACCAACTAAGGGATATCAACACGCCCGAGTCGATGTTGATGAGCAAGCAGATCGCTCAGACGGTCAATGCCGCGATGGCGTTGCTGCCGGAGGAACTGCGCACCGCCATCACGCTCCGGGAGATTGAGGGACTGAGTTACGAGGAAATCGCCGAAATGATGGATTGCCCGATCGGCACCGTCAGATCGAGAATTTTTCGTGCTCGCGAAGCCATTGCGGCAAAATTGCGTCCGTTGTTGGACACTCCCGAAGGCAAGCGCTGGTAGCAGCGGAACTCCTCGGGGCAAGGGCGCGATATCTGGGTTGGTGGTGTCACAACGGGGTGTGGTCAAGATGGGGAGCATCATGGGGTCGGTCTCGATGCAAAATCAAGCACAGGCGGGTTCGCGCGGCGAGCGCATGTCGGCATTCGTCGACGGTGAATCGCTCGATGAAATCGGAAGCATCAGCCAGTTTCTCGCGGACCTGAAGGGCGACGAACGCGCCGCATGGTCGGAATATCACCTGATCGGCGACGCCCTGCGCTCCGACGATCTCGCGGTCAGCCCGGCGCGCAGCAGCGTGTTCATGGCGGCATTTTCCGAGCGATTCGAAGCCGAGGCGCATGTGCTCGCGCCGGCCGCGTTGCCGGCCCTGGCGGCGAAAGCGCGGGGCGGCATGCTGCGCCGTCGCGTAATGCCGGCCTTCGCGGTAGCCGCGGCTGCGGCCACGCTCACGTGGATCGTCGTGCCGCAACTGCAGGGCGTAGATAGCCATTCCGGCGCGCAGGTGGCGAGCGTCGCACCGGCGGATTCTATGCAGCGCGTGGCGCTCGCGTCCGTGCCGGCGGCGACCGCGCGCACGCCGATCGTCGAGGCGAACATCATTCGCGACGCGGATCTCGACCAATACCTCGAAGCGCATCAGCAGTTTTCCCAGCAGCCCGCGATGCCTCGTTCCATGCCTCTGATTCGCGCGGCGGCTACTACGCAAGGCCAATAATTTGATGCTGAGTGTGCGGTTGAATAAAACAAGAAACTGGGGGCGGTTGCCGGCGTTGATGTTCTGCGCAGCCGCGTTGTTGATAGCGGCGACGAACTCGTTCGCGCAAGGGGACGATCCCGCCGCTACTCGCAAATCCGCCGCCACTCTGCTCAACCGCATCCATGAAGCGGCCCAGCAGCAGAATTACGAAGGCACGTTCGTCTATCAGCGCGGCGCGACGGTGCAGTCGTCGCGCATCACGCATGTCGCCACGCGCGGCGACGGGGAATACGAATCGCTCGAAAGTCTCGATGGCGCGCCGCGCAAGATGCTGCGCCACGACGACGACATGTTCACTTTCGTCCCGGAGCGGCATCTGCTCGTGGTCGAGCATCGGCAAAACCGGGATTCGTTCCCGGCGCTCCTGTCGACGAGCGGCGATCAGGTGCTCTCCGTCTACGAACCGAAGCTCCTGGGCACGGACCGCGTCGCCGGCATCGAAAGCCAGGTTCTGGAGCTGGATCCGAAAGATTCCTATCGTTTCGCCTACAAGCTGTGGGCCGACGCGAAGACCGGCCTGCTGCTGCGCGCACAGACGCTCGACCCGGACGGTCAGGTGCTCGAGCAACTTTCTTTCTCGCAGGTGCGAATCGGCGGCCCGGTGGACAAGGCGCCGATCGCGAACGGCATCCGCAGCACGTCGGGATGGACCATCGTGCGCCCGCCCGTTCAGCCGGTCGACATGGAAGCGCAGGGCTGGCAGTTGTCGCCGAATATCGCGGGCTTTCGCAAGATCCGCGAATTGCGCCGTCCGATGGCATCGAGCCAGCAGGGCCAGCCGCCGATTCCGGTCGATCAGGCCGTGTTCTCGGACGGTCTCGCGACGATCTCGGTCTTTGTCGAGCCGGTGGAGAAAAGTACGCGCAAGGAAGGCGCGGGCAATAGCGGCGCCACGCATGTACTGGTGAAGCGTCGCGGGGATTTCTGGATTACCTTGCTGGGTGAAGTGCCGCAAGCCACATTGCAGCAATTTGCTTCTACCATAGAATACAAGCCTTCCAAGTAATCCAGATCCCGGCCTTCCTATGAGCAATTTCTCGCTGCGCAAGTTCATCGCGGCCGCGGCGCTCGCCGTGTGCCTGCCGTTCGCGCCATTCGTATCGCAATCTGCGTCGGCGGCGCCCACGGTGAACTTGCCAGACTTCACAACGCTCGTCGACAAGGTGGGGCCCTCGGTCGTGAACATTCGCACGACCTCGCGCGTCGGTTCCGGCAGCGAGTTGCGCGGACTGCCGCCGGGACTCGATGAAGGCGACATGTCCGAATTTTTCCGTCGCTTCTTCGGCATTCCGATGCCCGGCCAGCCTCCGCGAGGCGGCGGCGGCAACAACGGCGGCGATCAGGGCAAGGGCGGCAGCCGCAGCGCACCGGACGACAACCAGGACAACTCGGAGCAAAGCAGTGGCGTCGGCTCGGGCTTCATCCTGTCGACCGACGGCTACGTGATGACCAACGCGCACGTCGTCGACGATGCGGACACCATCTACGTCACGCTCACGGACAAACGCGAATTCAAAGCGCGGCTCGTCGGTGTCGACGAGCGCACGGACGTGGCCGTCGTGAAGATCAGCGCGTCGAATCTGCCGGCGATCACCATCGGCGATTCGAACAAGGTGCGTGTCGGCGAATGGGTGCTCGCGATCGGTTCGCCGTTCGGCCTCGACAACACGGTGACCGCGGGCATCGTCAGCGCGAAGGGGCGCGATACCGGCGATTACCTGCCGTTCATCCAGACCGACGTCGCCGTGAATCCCGGCAACTCGGGCGGTCCGCTCATCAACATGGCGGGCGAAGTGATCGGTATCAACTCGCAGATCTACAGCCGTACGGGCGGCTTCATGGGCATCTCGTTCGCAATTCCGATCGATGAAGCCATGCGCGTGGCCGATCAACTGAAGACGTCGGGCAAGGTGGTGCGCGGGCGCATCGCGGTGGCGATCGGCGAAGTGACGAAGGATGTCGCGGATTCGCTGGGTCTGCCGAAGGCGCAGGGCGCGCTCGTGTCGAGCGTCGAGTCGGGCGGTCCCGCGGACAAGGCGGGTGTGCAACCGGGCGACATCATCCTGAAGTTCAACGGACAGAACGTCGAGACCGCGACCGATCTGCCGCGCATGGTCGGCGACACGAAGCCGGGCACGAAGACCACGCTCACCATCTGGCGCAAGGGGCAGACGCGCGATCTGTCGATCACGGTCGCCGAAATGCAGCCGGACAAGGTCGCGAAGACCGAGCAGAAGAAGGCGCCGCAACCGAAGGAGCGCGCGAGCAATTCGCTCGGAATCGCGGTGAGCGACATTCCGGCCGATCAGAAGAAAGCGCTTAAGCTGTCGAGCGGCGTTCAGGTCGACGCCGTCGAAGGACCGGCTGCGCGCGCGGGCTTCCAGAAGGGCGACATCATCATGCGTATCGGCGACACGGATATCACGAGCGCGAAGCAGTTCCAGGAAGTCGCGCAAGGTCTGGACGCCAGCAAGATGATCGCGATCCTCGTGCGTCGCGGCGACAACACGCAGTTCGTGCCGCTGCGCCCGCGCGTGCCGGCGCAGAAATAAGCGGATGAATTCGGCTTCGGGCGCGCCTTTCATCCTGTACGGGCGCGCCTGGTGTCATCTCTGCGAGGACATGCGGGCCGACCTGGAGCCGATCGCCGCGCGGCACGGCATGGCGATCGAATGGATCGACATCGACCAAGATCCGCTGCTGGAGGCGCGCTATGACGAGCGCGTGCCGGTGCTCACGCTCGATGGCGTCGAGTTGTGCCAGTACCGGCTCGATGCTCCCGCCGTGTACGCGGCGCTCGGTGCGCGCCAGCCGTGAGGGCGGCACGGGCGAAATCCGCCGGGGCACACCCGTTTTCGGCTAAAATGCTGAAGTTTTCCCAAAATTTTCAAGGCGTGCTCCGCATGGGTGAGGGCGCGCCTTTTTCGCTTTTTTCGGCTTGCGGCACTGAATGGACCATATTCGTAACTTCTCGATCATCGCGCACATCGATCACGGCAAATCGACGCTCGCTGACCGCATCATCCAGTTGTGCGGCGGCCTGTCCGACCGCGAGATGGAAGCGCAGGTGCTCGATTCGATGGACCTCGAGCGCGAGCGTGGCATCACGATCAAGGCGCAAACCGCGGCGTTGACCTACAAGGCCCGCGACGGGAAGGTCTACAACCTCAACCTGATCGATACACCCGGGCACGTCGACTTCTCCTACGAAGTCAGCCGTTCGCTGTCCGCGTGCGAAGGTGCGCTGCTCGTCGTCGATGCGTCGCAGGGCGTCGAGGCGCAGACCGTCGCGAACTGCTACACGGCCATCGAACTCGGCGTCGAAGTCGTGCCGGTGCTCAACAAGATCGACTTGCCCGCCGCGAATCCCGAAAACGCGATTGCCGAAATCGAAGACGTGATCGGCATCGACGCGACCGACGCGACGCATTGCAGTGCGAAGACGGGTCTGGGCGTCGAGGACGTGCTCGAATCGCTGATCGCGAAAGTGCCGCCGCCGAAGGGCGATCCGGACGCGCCGCTGCAGGCGCTCATCATCGACTCCTGGTTCGACAACTACGTCGGCGTCGTGATGCTGGTGCGCATCGTCAACGGCACGCTGAAGCCGAAAGACAAGATCAAGATGATGGCGAGCGGCGCGCAATACCCGGTCGAGCACGTCGGCGTGTTCGCGCCGAAGTCGACGAATCTCGCGCAGTTGTCGGCGGGGCAGGTGGGCTTCGTGATCGCGGGCATCAAGGAACTGACCGCCGCGAAGGTGGGCGATACCGTCACTGTCGCGAATCGTCCTGCCGCCGAGCCGCTGCCGGGCTTCAAGGAAGTGAAGCCGCAGGTGTTCGCGGGTCTCTATCCGGTCGAGGCGAATCAGTACGACGCGCTGCGCGAATCGCTCGAAAAGCTGAAGCTCAACGACGCCTCGCTGCAGTTCGAGCCGGAAGTGTCGCAGGCGCTCGGCTTCGGTTTCCGTTGCGGCTTCCTCGGCCTTCTGCATATGGAAATCGTGCAGGAACGCCTCGAGCGCGAATTCGACATGGACCTCATCACCACCGCGCCGACGGTGATCTACGAGGTCGAGCAGCGCGACGGCACGACCATCATGGTCGAGAACCCGGCGAAGATGCCGGAGCCGTCGAAGATCGAGGAAGTGCGCGAGCCGATCGTCACCGTGAACCTGTACATGCCGCAGGAATATGTCGGCTCGGTCATCACGCTGTGCACGGCCAAGCGCGGCTCGCAGACCAACATGCAGTATCACGGCCGTCAGGTGCAGTTGACCTACGAAATTCCGATGGCGGAAATCGTGCTCGACTTCTTCGACCGTCTGAAGTCCACGTCGCGCGGCTATGCGTCGATGGATTACGAGTTCAAGGAATATCGCGCGGCGGATGTCGTCAAGGTGGACATGCTCATCAACGGCGACAAGGTCGACGCGCTGTCGGTCATCGTGCACCGTTCGCAGAGCCAGCATCGCGGCCGCGAAGTCGCGTCGAAGATGCGCGAGCTGATTCCGCGGCAGATGTACGACGTGGCGATTCAGGCGACCATCGGCTCCAACATCATCGCGCGCGAGAACATCAAGGCGCTGCGCAAGAACGTGCTCGCGAAGTGCTACGGCGGCGACATCTCGCGCAAGAAGAAACTGCTCGAGAAACAGAAAGCCGGCAAGAAGCGCATGAAGCAGGTGGGCTCGGTCGAAATCCCGCAAGAGGCTTTCCTGGCGATTCTGCGCGTCGACGAGTGATGCGGGCGCCGCAAGGCAAACAACGATAACAACCGGAAGCGATTGATGAATTTCGCATTGATTCTTTTGATTCTCGTCGTCTTGACGGGTATTGCATGGGCGCTGGACAAGCTGGTGTTCCTGCCACAGCGGCGTCGCGCCGCCGAGGCCGCGGTGGTCGAATTCGACCGCCAGCAGGAACGCGTCGGCGAGCGTTTCGCCGATGAAAACGCGGCGCAGACGCGCGCCCGTCTGCGCGACGACAAACTGCGTCAGCCCTGGTGGCTCGAATACACGGCGAGCTTCTTTCCGGTGATTCTGGCGGTCTTCGTGGTGCGTTCGTTCATCATCGAGCCGTTCAAGATTCCGTCGGGTTCGATGGTTCCGACGCTGCTCGTCGGCGACTTCATCCTCGTGAACAAGTACGAGTACGGTCTGCGCATGCCGATCACCAATACCAAGGTGACCGACGGCAGCCCGCTCAAGCGCGGCGATGTCGTGGTGTTCCGCTATCCGAAGGACGAGTCGGTCGACTACATCAAGCGCGTGATCGGCCTGCCGGGCGATACCGTCGCGTATGAGGACAAGAAGCTCACGATCAACGGCAAGCCGGTGCCCGAAACGCCGTTGCCCGACTATTTCGATGACGAGCGCATCGGTTACGCGAAACAGTTCGAGGAAGACCTCGGCGGCCGCAAGAACGCGATCCTGAACAACCCGCAGGTGCCGCCGTTCGTCGTCGGCGCGGACGATTTCCCGTTTCGCGACAACTGCAACTACAACGCGCAGGGCGTCACGTGCAAGGTGCCGCCGGGCAACTACTTCATGATGGGCGACAACCGCGACAACAGCGCGGACAGCCGCTACTGGGGCTTCGTGCCGGACAAGAACATCGTCGGACGCGCGTTCTTCATCTGGATGAACTTCAGCAATCTGAAGCGCATCGGTTCGTTCCAGTAAAACACACGACGCCGGCTCGTCCCGAAAAGACAGCCGGCGTTGCGCATGATTAAAACAAGCTTCGAAACGGCGTGAAGAAGCGCGGCTAACACCGTCTCGCCACGCGTTTTCCGGGGCCGACCGGCGGAATCGTCCGCTTGCGCGCCCGCGTTATACTCTCTCCATGCCATCCTCTCCGCTGGAAAGCCGGCTGCGGTACGAATTTCGCAATGCGGAATTGCTGCGCCAGGCGATGACCCACCGCAGTCATAGCGCCACGCACAATGAACGGCTCGAATTTCTCGGCGATTCCGTTCTAAATTGCGTGGTGGCGGCGCTTTTGTTCCAAAGATTCGGCAAACTCGACGAAGGCGACCTGTCTCGCGTGCGCGCGAATCTGGTCAAGCAGCAGTCGCTTTACGAAATCGCGCAGGCGTTGAACGTGTCCGAGGGCTTGCGGCTCGGCGAAGGCGAGTTGCGCAGCGGCGGCTTTCGGCGCCCGTCGATCCTCGCCGATACGCTCGAAGCCATCTTCGGCGCGATCTTCCTCGATGGCGGTTTCGACGCCGCGCACACGGTCATCAAGCGGCTCTACACGCCGGTGCTCGATCATATCGATCCACGCACGATCGGCAAGGATGCCAAGACGCTCCTGCAGGAGTATCTCCAGGGTCACAAGATCGCGCTGCCGACCTACACGGTCGTCGCGACGCACGGCGCCGCGCACAATCAGCAGTTCGAGGTCGAATGCACGGTGCCGAAGCTCGATGTGAAGGTGTCGGGTTCCGGCGCGAGCCGCCGCGCCGCCGAGCAAGCGGCTGCAAAGAAGGCGCTGGACGAAGTAGTGGCCGCCGCGCCGACGCTCGGCGTGAAGCCGAAGCGCAAGGGCGCGCGGGCCGCGAAGCAGGTCGAGCCCGAAGTGGTCCCCGGTGTCACAGGCATTCAGGCAGCGCTCGATCTGCGTTCGCCCGACCGTCGCGAGCGTCATCATGGGCCGCACGGCGTACAGCAGGGGCCGCAGGAGCGGCCGGCCACCGCACCGCTCGCGGTCATCCGCGCGACGCACGTCGAGCCGTCGGTGGGCGCTTATGCAGCCGCCGACAAGCCCGAACGCGCGGTCATTCACAAGCCGGAGCGAACGGTGAAAAGCGATTCGACGCCGTTGTCGGAGAGAAGCGCGAACACGGACAAGCCGGCGCCGTCCGGGGACCGCGATGACGACACCGGGACGCGCAACAGCGCCGCCACGGATGCGCCCGCGGGCCGCATCGCACGCGCCGCCGACGCCGGCCACTGACGCGGGCCGATCGCGCACATCGCATATACGCGCCCCAACGATTTCTTGCCGCACACATCTATGAACGCTCTTACTTCTTCCGGTTTTCGCTGCGGCATGGTCGCGATCGTCGGCCGTCCCAACGTCGGCAAGTCGACGCTGATGAACGCACTCGTCGGCCAGAAGGTGAGCATCACCTCACGCAAGGCTCAGACGACGCGCCATCGCATCACCGGCATCAACACGTTCGACGACGCGCAGTACGTCTTTGTCGACACGCCCGGCTTCCAGACGCGCCACAGCGGCGCGCTCAACCGCTCGCTGAACCGCGCGGTGACCTCGACGCTCACGTCGGTCGATGCGATTCTCTTCGTGATCGAAGCAGGCCGCTTCGGTCCCGACGACCAGAAAGTGCTCGACCTGATCCCGGCCGGCACGCCGACGCTGTTGATCGCCAACAAGCTCGATCGCGTCGGCGACAAGGACTCGCTCTTTCCCTTCATGCAGCAGATGTCGAGCTTGCGCGACTTCCGCGAGATCGTGCCGCTATCCGCGAAGAATGCCGACGACATCAAGCGGCTCATGTCCGTCGTGAAGCCGTATCTGCCGGAAGGCGAGCCGATCTACGGCGAAGACGACCTGACCGATCGCAGCGAGCGTTTCCTCGCCGCTGAAATCCTGCGTGAAAAGGTCTTCCGCTGGACCGGCGACGAGCTGCCGTACACGAGCACGGTGCTCATCGACAAATTCGAAACAGAAGGGCGTTTGCGCCGCGTGTTCGCGACGATTCTCGTCGATCGCGACGGTCACAAGGCGATGATCATCGGCCAGAAGGGCGCGAAGCTTAAGCAGATCAGCACTGAAGCGCGGCTCGACATGGAGAAGCTGTTCGACGGCCCCGTGTATCTCGAAACCTTCGTCAAGGTGAAGAGCGGCTGGGCGGACAACGAAGCGGGCCTGCGCGCATACGGCTACGAGTGATGCATGGATGACGGCCCGAACGACGTCCGGATGATTCCGCCCGCCGATCATCGTCCCGACGACGATTTCGACGCGGACGAGCGCCCGGCCGCACGCGCCGTGCCGAAGCGGCGGCGTGCGGCGTCGACGTCGACATCGGACGCCGAGGCCGCGCCGAGAAAGCCGCGCTCAGACTTCCGCGTCGCCGAGCAGCCGGGATTCGTGCTCCATAGTTATCCGTATCGCGAGACGAGTCTGATCATCGACGTGTTCTCGCGCGATCACGGGCGCATCGCGCTCGTCGCGAAGGGTGCGAAGCGTCCGCATTCCGCGTTGCGCGGCGTCTTGCAGACGTTTCAGCCGCTGGGACTTTCGTGGACCGGCAAGGGCGAGGTCCGCACGCTGACGACCGCCGAATGGGTCGGCGGCATGCTGCCGCTGGCGGGCGACGCATTGCTCTGCGGCTTCTACGTCAACGAACTGCTCGTGAAGTTCTGCGCCCGCGAGGACGCGCATCCGGCGCTCTTCAATCATTACGTGCTGACGCTCTCGCGCCTCGCGCACGATGAGCCCGCCGCGCAGGTGCTGCGCTCGTTCGAATGCGTGCTACTGCGCGAAACCGGCTACGCGATGAACCTTCTGCGGACCGTCACGCGCCAGCCGGTCGTGGCCGATGGCCGCTATGTCTTCGATCCCGATCGCGGCGTGCGCGAAGCGTCCGACGATCTTCCGGCGCAATGGCCGGTGATGTCGGGGCAGACGCTGATCGACATGGAGCGCGACGACTACACGAACGCGCAGACCGCCGCGCAAGGCAAGACGCTGATGCGCTTCCTGCTGAACCACTACCTGGGCGGCACGCCGCTCGCCACCCGTCAGATATTGATCGACCTGCAAAAACTATGAGCTTCTTTCTCTCATCGCCTGCGAACGTGATCGATCTGGGCGTGAATATCGATCACGTGGCCACGTTGCGTAACGCGCGCGGCACAGCCTATCCCGATCCGATCCGCGCGGCGCTCGCCGCCGAGGAAGCGGGCGCCGACGCCATCACGCTGCATCTGCGCGAGGATCGCCGCCATATCGTCGATGCCGATGTGCGCACGCTGCGACCGCTCCTCAAGACGCGCATGAATCTCGAATGCGCGGTGACGCGCGAGATGCTCGACATCGCGTGCGAGATTCAGCCGCACGATGCCTGCCTCGTGCCGGAGAAGCGCCAGGAGGTGACGACCGAAGGCGGTCTCGACGTCGCGGGCCGGTTCGAGGAAGTCAAGGCCGCGTGCAAGCAGCTCGCCGATGCGGGCGTGCGCGTGTCGCTCTTTATCGATCCGGACGAGACCCAGATTCGCGCCGCGAAAGAGGCGGGTGCGCCCGTGATCGAACTGCACACGGGCCGCTATGCCGAAGCGCACGAAGCGGCCGAGCAGCAGCGCGAGTTCGAGCGCGTCGCCGCGAGCGTCGATGTCGGCAACGCGCTCGGGCTCAAGGTGAACGCGGGCCACGGCCTGCACTACACCAACGTCCAGGCGATCGCCGCGCTGCCCGGCATCGTCGAACTGAACATCGGGCACGCGATCGTCGCCCATTCGATCTTCGCCGGCTGGGACAACGCCGTGCGCGAAATGAAGGCGATCATGGTCGCGTCACGCCTCGCGTCGACCCACGCGCGCTGAGCGGACACATCATGGCGATCTACGGAATCGGCACGGACGTCGTGCAGGTGAGCCGCGTCGCGGCGGTGATGGAGCGCACGAAGGGACGGTTCGCCGAGAAGGTGCTCGGGCCGGACGAATTGCGCATCTATCATGCGCGCCGGGCGCGTTCGGAAGTGCGCGGCCTCGCGTTTCTCGCGACGCGCTTTTCGGCCAAGGAAGCGTTCTCAAAGGCGATCGGCCTCGGCATGCGCTGGCCGATGACCTGGCGCGCGCTCCAGACGCTCAACGAGCCGAGCGGCAAGCCGATGATCGCGGCATCCGGCGAGCTCGCGCAATGGCTCGAGCAACGCGGCATCACCGCGAAAGTCACCGTCAGCGACGAACGCGACTACGCGGTGTCGTTCGTGATCGCCGAAGTGGCCGACCACGCCTGAATTCAATCCAACCAAGACTAGAAGCCAATTGAATCCGATGAAACGCACTCCTGGCCCGGTCATGTTCGACGTCGCCGGCACGACGCTGAACGATGCGGATATCGAGCGTCTCACGCATCCGATGACCGGCGGCATCATTCTGTTCGCGCGGCATTTTCAGGACCGCGCGCAGCTCGTCGCGCTGACGGACGCGATCCGCGCGGTGCGCGACGACATCCTGATCGCCGTCGATCATGAAGGCGGCCGCGTGCAGCGCTTTCGCACCGACGGCTTCACCGTGCTGCCCGCGCCGGGCAAGCTCGGCGCGTTGTGGGACAAGGACGTGCTCGCCGCGACCAAGACGGCGACCGCGTTCGGTTACGTGCTCGCGTCGGAACTGCGCGCGTGCGGCGTCGACATGAGCTTCACTCCGGTGCTCGATCTGAACTACGGCCAGTCGAAAGTGATCGGCGATCGCGCGCTGCACGGCGATCCGCGCGTCGTGACGATGCTCGCGAAGAGCCTGAATCACGGCCTCGCGCTCGCGGGCATGGCCAACTGCGGCAAGCACTTTCCGGGTCACGGTTTCGCCGAAGCCGATTCGCACGTCGCTTTGCCGACCGACGATCGTCCGCTCGACGAAATCCTCGCGGCCGATGTGCGTCCGTACGACTGGCTCGGCATGTCGCTGACATCCGTGATTCCGGCGCACGTGATCTACACGCAGGTCGACGACAAGCCGGCGGGCTTTTCGCGCATCTGGCTGCAGGACATCCTGCGCGGCAAGCTCGGCTTCAACGGCGCGATCTTCAGCGACGATCTGTCGATGGAAGCCGCGCGCGCGGGCGGCACGCTCACCGAAGCCGCGACGGCCGCGCTGACGGCGGGCTGCGACATGGTGTTGATCTGCAACCAGCCGGACGAAGCCGGCAAGGTGCTGGAGCAGTTGCGCTACACGCCGCCGAAGGCGTCGGAGCAGCGTCTGAAGCAGATGCGTCCGCGTGGCAAGGCGTTGCGCTGGAGCAAGCTGCAGGCACACGCCGACTATCAGGCGGCGCGCGCGTTGGTCAAGGAAATGCTCGGCTGAGCGCGTCCTGACAAAAAAAGCCACGGATCGATGCCGTGGCTTTTTTTCGAGCGATGCAACGTATCAGGACGATTCCAGCTTCATCCGCTGAAGCTTGTTGTAGAGCGTCTTCGGGCTGATGCCGAGCAGCGTCGCCGCGCGATGACGCGTGCCGCCGACCGCTTCGAGCGTCGCGCGAATCAGCATGTCCTCGACGTCGGCGAGCGCGGTGCCGACGGTCACCTGCACGCTGCTGCCATTGAGACCGCGTCCGCCGAGCCCGCCCGGCTCATCGACGCGCAGCGTTTCGATGGTCTCGCCCGACGCGTGATAGGCACGCCGCACGCGCTCACGCATCTCGCGCACGTTGCCAGGCCATTCGCTCGCGACGCACTCGCGGATGAACGCGGGACTGATGCGCTTGGGCGATCCGCTCGTGATCCCGGCGATGTGGTTCTCGCGGTTCAATTCGTCGACGAGCGTTTGCGCGATCAATGCGATGTCGTCGTCGCGATCGCGCAAGGGCGGCAACATGATCGACGATGCCGACAGACGCTGGAACAAGTCCTCGCGCATCGCGCCGCTCGCGACCGCTTCGCGCATCGGCATGCGAGAAGCGGCGATCAGGCGGAAGTCCGTCATGATGCGATTGCTGCCGCCGACGCGCATGAAGGTTTGCGAATCGAGTGCGCGCAACAGCGCTTCCTGTTGCGCAGCGGGCAGCGAATCGATCTGGTCGAGGAACAGCGTCCCGCCGCCCGCCTGTTCGAGCAGACCCGGTTCACGGCTTTCCGCGCCGGCGAACGCATTGCGCTCATGGCCGAAGAGGATGCTTTCCATCGAGCGCTGCGAGCCGTCTGCATGGCGGCTCGCGGAGCAGTCGAACGCGACGAACGGGCCTTTGCGGCGGCGGCTCAATTGGTGGATCGTGCGGGCCGCGATCTTCTTGCCGGTGCCCGGATCGCCGCACAGCAGCACGGCGGCTTCGGTCGGCGCAGTGTGCTCGATCAGGTCGTAGACGTGCTGCATCGCGGCGCTGCGCCCGATCATGTCGCCGAAGTGGCCGAGCTCGCGCAGCGTCGAACGCAGCGACTGGACTTCCTCCGTCAGCTCGTAGGGCCGCGGAATGCGCGCGAGAAGACTGCGCAGGCGCGGAATGTTCACCGGTTTCAGCAGGTAGTCCCAGATGCCGTGCCGCAAGCCTTCGATCGCGCTCTCGACCGTCGCATTGCCGGTCATCACGATGACGGGCAAGGCGCCGTCGGGCGGTTGCGAGGGCAGACTCGGCAGCAAGTCGAGACCGCTGCCGTCGGGCAGATTCAAGTCGATCAACACGACATCGGGAATGAAGCGGGTCAGCGCGGAGCGCGCCTCGGCGAGCGTCGTCGCCGTGTCGACGGAAAAGCCGTCTGCCGTGAGGATCGCGGACAGGCCGGAGAGGCTATTGGGATCGTCTTCGACAATCAGTGCGTGTGGCATGGCGGACCAACGTATCAAAGTGGACTGTAGTGCGCCGTCTCCGCATGGGATCGGGCGTGTCGTGGGCGGAAAACGGCGCATTGTTCCGGCGTTGGCGCGTCTTTCCGCTGCGGTTTTTGTCCTGCGTTACTCGTTCGTCATCTTCCTGGGAGCGCGTCATTGCGGTCTGAGGTGCAGTTCATTGCTGACGGACTGCACGCCCGGAACGCCGCGCGCCACCGCGAGCGCCTTCTGAATCTGCACCTCCGAATCCGCGTATCCCGACAGCTGTACGACGCCGCGATAGGTCGCGACGCTCACCGGCAAGGGCTTCAGTCCCGGATCGGCGGCAAGCGCGGCTTTCACGCGGGCGGCGAGCGTTGCATCATCCGGCGCGCTCTCGCTGCTCGCATTCGTATTCGCCGATGTCACCGGGGTGGATTTGCAGCCGGCGGTGAAAGCGAAGGCGGGCAACGCGAGCGCCGCGACGATCAGAAACCGGCTCTGAATGAAAGGCGTGCTTTGCATGTCGGCTCTGAATTCTTGGTCTGAGGTTTCGAGCAGAAATCGTGCCACGCAGTTAATTTTTCCGATGACGACGGTCCGCGCGGAGCGGGCGCGGATTCCAGGGCCGATCGTCGTCAGGGTTTATCGGGGTGGGGCCGGTAAAGTTTGCCTGAAATTGTCAAAAAATTCATGCAAAAGAAAAAGCGCCCGCGATGGGGCGCTTTTTTTGAAACCGACGGCGGTGGTTCGCACCTGCCGTCTGCTTACGATGCAGGCGCGCGAGGCTTACGCGCGGCTGCGATATTCGTTTGTGCGCGTGTCGATTTCGATCTTGTCGCCGATGTTGCAGAAGAGCGGCACTTGCAGTTCGAACCCGGTGTTCAGCTTGGCGGTCTTCAGCACCTTGCCCGACGACGTGTCGCCCTTGACGGCCGGTTCCGTGTAGACGATCTCGCGAACCAGCGTGGTCGGCAGTTCGACCGAGATGGCCTTCTCGTTGTAAAACACGACTTCGCACGCCATGCCGTCTTCGAGATAGTTGAGCGCGTCGCCCATCATTTCGGCTTCGACTTCGAACTGGTTGTAGTCGGCGTCCATGAAGACGTACATCGGGTCCGCGAAGTACGAATAGGTCACTTCCTTGCGGTCGAGCACGACGACGTCGAACTTGTCGTCTGCCTTGTAGACGGTTTCCATGCCGGCGGCGGTCAGCAGGTTCTTGAACTTCATCTTCACGACCGCGGCGTTGCGGCCCGATTTGTTGTACTCGGCGCGCTGCACGACCATGGCATCGTTGCCGATCATGACGACGTTGCCGACGCGAAGTTCTTGTGCGGTCTTCATAAAACTAGGTCCTGTACGAATGGATTTGGCTTGAATGCCTGGAATGAATCGATCGGACGGTGGCGCTGCTTCGGGTTTTATTGCCGCCGTGCGAGAGTTCGGGCTAACGAGGGATCTGCCGCTGGGACTGACCTGCGCGGCGCAAAATTGGAACTGCGGCCTGCTTCCTCGGATAACCGCTTATTTTAACTGAGCTTTTGCCCATTTGGCCAGTCGATCGGCGCGCCGCGATACGGGGCGGCGCGAGATTCATCCGGCCCTGCGCGAGGCCACGTGCGCGACGAGATTACCGGCCAGATCGCCGATGCGCGCCAGTTCCTTCGCCCATTGCGCGGCGCGGCGTTCCAGCGCACGCCGATGCGCCCAAAAATCCGCCCAGTTCGGGACGCCCACCCCATTCCAGGCGTGCCAGAAACGGGCGACGGCGTCGCACGTTGACGGCTCGAGCATGCGCGTGTAATGCGCGAGCGCGGCGTCGAGCTTGGGCACGTGGGCGTCGTCGGCTTGCGGGTAGATATGCCAGACGAACGGCTTCATCGCCCATTGCGCGCGCACGAAGGAATCCTCGCCACGCACGAAATTGATGTCGGCGGCCCAGAGCAGTTCGTCGAAGCGCGGCTGCTCGACGAAGCCAAGCGCGTGCGCCTGCAGCGCGCCCGCGCGCGCCGCCGTTCCGGCCGTGAACTTCGGCAGGCCGAAAAAGCGTGCGAGCGCGCCCGAGATCCGGCCTTCGGGCACGAGCAGCACGACGGGCGCATCACCGTCGCGCCATTGCGCGAGGAGCGCGTCGACGGCCGGATTTTCATAGGCGAAGAGCGACACGACCGTGTGCTCGCCGCCCGGCCGCCCGATGCCGACGCGCTGACGCCACCACGCGTCGGCGTCGAAGCGCTCGCGGCGCGCATCGAGATCGCGCTCCTTGAGCACGCCGCCCGTGCCCTTGCCGAGCCCGGGAAAGAAGAAGCTCTTGTCGAGCGCATAGCGCGGGTGCGGCGACGGCCGCATGTGGAAATCCGCGACCCAGTCCTCGCCGCTCAGATATTCGAGATTGATCCACACGGGCCTCGGATCGCGGCGCGCCATCGCGGCGATGTACGCATGCGGCAGCTCGCATGCGAACGCCTCGATCACCACATCGGCGATGGCGAGCATGTCGCCCGCGTGCAAAGGCTCGCGCCAGTGCTCGATGGTGACGCCCATCGCGTTCTGACGCACGAGCGTTGCGTCGACTTCGGGGCAGAGCGCGTGGAACACCTTCAGATCGTCGACGAAGAGCCGCACGCGCCAGCCATGTTCCGCGTGCAATTGCCGTGCGAGGCGCCAGCACACGCCGATGTCGCCGAAATTGTCGACCACTGCGCAGAAGATGTCGCAGGCGAGTTCCGGGGCGGCTGAATGCGTGGTCATGAGGACGAAGGCGCGTGGCGTAATGTTCTAAACTGGCGATTCTAGTGCGACACGCACGCTCGTGTCCGTGGGCCTCGCGTTAAGAGGCATCGACTAGAGGGATATCGCCTGAGACTTCGGTTTTGGTCGCTCTACCCTCCGCAGGCGGCCCCCTTGTGGGCCGCGCCCTTGTAGTAGGGGTGGTTTCGGCCACTTCCTGGATGGAACGAACCGCGGTGCAGCTTGGCCGTGGAACGTGTTGCATTAGTCTGGTTATCACCAGATTCCGCCCAGTCAGCGGCTTCACTTCCGCTGACAAAGCGGAGTGTTGTTTGCAGCGTTCGCCGCCTAGTGTGGTGAACCCGCTACACGATACGAGCGAAAGCTCGGGATGTCATTGTTCGGCCCGACCTGCAGTTTGGGGGAGGGCAGTGAACCTGCTGTACGACCAGCAGTAGCCTACGAGGACATGCGTCACTGGCAACGGTGGGGTGTGAAGCTCCTCGGACAATGTAGCCCCCGGACGTATCGGGCGGACCGTTCCCGTGAGGGGACTGTTCGGAGACTCCCAGCAGCGAGGGGGTTGAGGAGCTAGGCTGGCTGATAAGGTTAATGTACGTGAACTGCTGATAAACCTCGTTACCAGTGAGGAGCCAAAGCTGCTTGAAACATCGGGCTCTAACCAAAACGGTAAGTGGTCGGATAGCCCACTTAGAATTTGGGCTACGTCGTCACAGCACCACCGGGGGATAGGCAGAACCTACGTCAGTCGTGTGACATGCCGGGAACGTGGTAAGCCCGTATGGTCGCCAGCGCTGTACGGCTGGCAGACGGACCGTAAGGAACGTTGTTGATCATGCGGGTATGGGAGGACGGAAAAAGCGAATGCCGGGCTGTAATGGCACGGATAGGGGTTGAGACATCATCCCACGCGAAAGCGGGCAGACTTCCGTCTGGTCTACCGTCGCAAGGCGGCTGACTACCCTCTGTAACTTGGTCAGGTACGGGTGCATGCGCCCGTACTGAGGTGTTTGTCCGAGATAGGGGCGCACGCGCTCCTATTGAGGTGTCTGTGTTCCCCAGAGGGGTGTGTCTGCCCCTCTGGGGGAGATGCGCCTTCTGCCTGGGGACTTTTTCCAAGTAGGAGAGCAGCATGAAAGTATCTGGTCGAAAGACCGGATCTGCGCTTTCCCACGCGCCTGCCAACTGGAACGCCGTCAATTGGCGGCGGGTTGAACGGAACGTGAGAGGGATGCAGATTCGAATTGCGAAGGCGACGCGGGAAGGCGACTGGCGCAGGGTGAAAGCCCTGCAACGGATGCTGACTCGCACGTTGTCCGCAAAGCTGTACGCGGTACGACGTGTTACGCAGAACCAGGGTGCGCGAACGGCTGGAGTCGATCGCGAACTGTGGGACTTGCCTGAGAGCCGGTGGGAGGCCATCGGCAGGTTGAAGCGGCGTGGATATAAGCCTCTGCCATTACGGAGAGTCTTTATCCCCAAGGCCAATGGAAAGGAGCGCCCTTTGGGCATCCCGACCATGCGGGACAGGGCGATGCAAGCCTTGTATCTGCTGGCTTTGGAGCCAGTAGCAGAGTCGACGAGCGACCCGAACTCGTATGGGTTCCGAATCAATCGTTCAACGGCTGATGCTATGGGTCAGGTACGAGCTTGCACGTCCCGGAGGGATTCGTCCCGATGGGTACTGGAAGCGGATATCAAAGGCTGCTTTGACCACATCAACCACGATTGGCTGGAAAACCATGTCCCCATGGACAGGGAAATTCTCCGGAAGTGGTTGAAGGCTGGCCTGATTTACAAGGGGCAGCTACAGGCGACTGAGGCCGGTACGCCGCAGGGAGGCATCATCTCCCCGACGCTGGCGAACGTGACGCTGAACGGGCTGGAGCGTGAACTGATTGCGCACCTCGGTGCGAAATTCGGGATCGCGAAGGCAAAGAAGCTGAAGGTGAATGTGGTGCGATACGCGGATGACTTCGTGATCACCGGCGACTCGAAAGAGATTCTGGCAAACGAGGTCAGGCCTTGGGTGGAAGCATTCCTTGCTGTTCGGGGGCTGCAACTGTCAGAGGCGAAAACACGGATCACCCACATTGACGAAGGCTTCGATTTCCTTGGGTGGAATTTCCGGAAGTACTCGGGAAAGCTGCTCATCAAGCCGAGCAAGAAAAACGCGCAAGCGTTTTATCGCAAGGTGGCGGAAACGATCAGCGGCAACAAAACGGTAAAGCAGGAGGATCTAATTCAACTGCTGAACCCAATGTTGCGCGGATGGGCGCAGTATCACCGTCCGGTCTCGGCCAAGCAGACGTACAGCCGGATGGAGCATCTGATTTTTCGGAAGCTCTGGCGGTGGTCGAAGCGGAGGCATCCGCAGAAGAGCGCTGTATGGGTGAAGCAGAAGTACTTTCACTCTGTCGGTGCCCGGAATTGGGTGTTTGCCGTTCGCACGGAACGCGAGGACGGTAGTTGGGGGCTGAATGAGTTGTACCAGCTTAGCGGTACAGCTATCAAACGGCACACGAGGATCAAGGGCGAGTTCAATCCTTTTGATCCGAAGTGGGAGCAGTATGGCGAGACCTTGCGGCAGGGGCGTATGTGGGAACAGATGCGTTACCGGAAGCAGTGGGCCGCGCTATATATGTCACAAAGCGGGCTATGCGCGCATTGTGGCTGTGCCTTGACGGACGAGACGGGTTGGCACGACCATCATCTGGAATATCGGATGCATGGTGGCACCGACGCCTTGTCCAACCGGGCGCTGCTTCACCCGCACTGCCACCGGCAAGTGCACGCTGGAAAACTAGTTGTAACTAAGCCGGTTCTGTCGTAGACAGAACTTTGTTTGTAGATTTGAGCCGTATGCGGGGAAACTCGCACGTACGGTTCTCGGGGGGCTCGGCTTTCGCAAGAAAGTCGGGCTACCCGACAGATAACGCTCCTGGCATGGCGTGCCGCCGTGCCGATGCTTTTCCGCCCCCCTTGCTGCATGACTGACACAGACGCTCCCCAACCGGATTTCGACCCGAAAAAGACGCTCGCGCAATTGCCGCATCTGCCCGGCGTGTACCGCTATTACGACGGCGACGGCAACGTGCTCTACGTCGGCAAGGCGCGCAATCTGAAGAAACGCGTGTCGAGCTACTTCACGAAGACGCTGCATTCGCCGCGCATCGCGATGATGGTCACGCGCATCCGCAAGATCGAGACGACCGTCACGCGCTCGGAAGCCGAAGCGCTGCTGCTCGAAAACAATCTGATCAAGGCGCTCGCGCCGCGCTACAACATTCTTTTTCGCGACGACAAGTCGTATCCGTTCCTCAAGCTCACCGGCCACAAGTTTCCGCGCATGGCGTATTACCGCGGCGCGGTCGACAAGAAGAACCAGTACTTCGGCCCGTTTCCGAGCGCGTGGGCGGTGCGCGAGAGCATCCAGATCCTGCAGCGTGTGTTCCAGTTGCGCACCTGCGAGGACTCGGTGTTCAGTAATCGCACGCGGCCGTGCCTGCTGCATCAGATCGGGCGCTGCACCGCGCCGTGCACGGGCTTGATCAGCGAAGAGGATTACGCGCGCGACGTGTCGAACGCATCGCGCTTTCTGCTCGGGCGCCAGGGCGAAGTGATGAAGGAGCTCGAGCAGAAGATGCACGCGTTCGCCGCCGACCTGAAGTTCGAGCAGGCGGCGGCGGTGCGCAACCAGATGAGCTCGCTGTCGACCGTGCTGCATCAGCAGGCGATCGAAGTGGGCGGCGAGAGCGACGTGGATATCCTTGCGGTCGTCGCACTGGGCGGCAAGGTCTGCGTGAATCTCGCGATGGTGCGCGGCGGCCGTCATCTCGGCGACAAGGCGTATTTCCCGGCGCATGTCGAAAGCGCGATGGCGCTCGCCGATGAAGACGATCTGCCCGATGTCGCCGATATCGACGAGTCGCAACCGGACGCGCCCGCCGATGCCGACGCGCCGATTGACGCGAGCGCCGGGCGCGTGGAAGTCGAAACGGAAACCGAAACCGAACCCCGCGAGGGCGCGCTCGAATCCGAGGTGCTCGAAGCCTTCATGGCGCAGCATTACATCGGCAATCGTGTGCCGCCGGTGCTCGTCGTGAGTCATGCGCCGGCGAGCCGCGAGCTCGTCGATCTGCTGATCGAGCAGGCGGGGCACAAGGTCACGCTGCTGCGTCAGCCGCAAGGACAAAAGCGCGCGTGGCTCTCGATGGCCGAAAGCAACGCAAAACTCGCGCTCGCGCGCCTGTTGTCGGAACAGGGCTCGCAACAGGCGCGCACGCGCTCGCTCGCGGACACGCTCTCGATGGAGATGGACGATCTCGCGCAACTGCGCATCGAGTGCTTCGACATCAGTCATACGATGGGCGAGGCGACGCAGGCATCGTGCGTCGTGTATCACCATCACAAGATGCAGTCGGGCGAATACCGGCGTTACAACATCGCCGGCATCACGCCCGGCGACGACTATGCCGCGATGCGTCAAGTGCTCACGCGCCGCTACGAGAAGATGGTCGCGCAGGCCGCCGCGAACGCCAGCGACGAAGCCACGACCCTGCAGCCCGACGATGCAGCCGATCCCAACGTCACGCCCGACGCCGCCGAACCGGTCGCCGCGGGCGGCACGTTGCCGAACATCGTGCTGATCGACGGCGGCAAGGGACAGGTCGAGATCGCCCGGCAGGTATTCTCCGAACTGGGACTGGATCACGGCATGCTGGTGGGCGTCGCGAAAGGGGAAGGGCGCAAGGTCGGGCTCGAAACGCTGGTGTTCGCCGACGGCCGTTCCGCGCTCGAGCTCGGCAAGGAAAGCGCGGCGCTGATGCTCGTCGCGCAGATCCGCGACGAGGCGCACCGCTTCGCGATCACCGGAATGCGCGCGAAGCGGGCGAAGGCACGGCAGACTTCGCGGCTGGAAGAACTGGAAGGCGTCGGCGCCAAACGCCGTCAGCGGCTCCTGTCCCGCTTCGGCGGATTGCGAGGCGTGCAGGCGGCGAGCGTCGAGGACTTGGCGAGCGTCGAGGGCATTTCGCTCGCGCTCGCGCAGCAGATTTATCGTCAGTTGCATTGAGCCGCACAGCCGGCCGCAAGGCGCGCCGCGCTGGCGGGCCGCCTTGTGAGCGCGGGGTCGACGCGGCACAATGGCGGCTTCCTTACATGTCCCTCAACCGTTTTCGCCCATGCCGTTCAATCTACCGATCTTCCTGACGTGGCTGCGAATCGTGCTGATTCCGCTCGTCGTGGGCGTGTTCTATTTGCCGGACATGATGATGAGCCCGGAGCATCGCAATTTGCTCGGCATGGTCATCTTCGTACTCGCCGCGCTCACCGATTGGTTCGACGGTTTCCTCGCGCGCAAGCTCAATCAGACGTCATCGTTCGGCGCGTTCCTCGATCCCGTCGCCGACAAGCTGATGGTCACGGCCGCGCTGCTCGTGCTCGTGCAACTGTCGCGGCTGAACGCGGTGATCGCGCTCATCATCGTCGGACGCGAGATCACGATTTCGGCGCTGCGTGAATGGATGGCGCAGATCGGCGCGTCGAAGAGCGTCGCGGTGAATCAGCTCGGCAAGTTCAAGACCGTGTGCCAGATGGTCGCGATCCCGATGCTGCTGTTCTACGGGCCGCTGAAGATCACCGGTACGCAATGGCTGATCGACACCCGCGTGTGGGGCCTTTGGCTCATCTACGTCGCTGCGTTCCTCACCGTCTGGTCGATGCTCTACTACATGAAGCTCGCGTGGCCGCAGATCCGCGAGCGCGGCGGGATGCTTTGAGGCGGCCGAAGCGGTCATCGCGCAAAATTGCGTCGAACCGAAAAATTCCTCTCACAAAACAGTTGACAGCCCTCTTTAGCTTCTACATAATCTCGTTTCTCTGATGCACGGCGCGACGCAGCAAGCGAAGCAAGAGCAAAAGAGCGCAGTAGTTCGCAGTTCAAGCAGTATCAAACGCGGGAGTAGCTCAGTTGGTAGAGCGCAACCTTGCCAAGGTTGAGGTCGCGAGTTCGAGACTCGTCTCCCGCTCCAGATTTTGAAGGTTCTGATGTCATCGGCGCTGAATTGGCCAGGCGCAGCGAAGCATCGGAATCGGCAGTAGTAGTAATGCAGGATATTGCGGGAGTAGCTCAGTTGGTAGAGCGCAACCTTGCCAAGGTTGAGGTCGCGAGTTCGAGACTCGTCTCCCGCTCCAGTCAAAGGGGAAGCCAAGCTTCCCTTTTTGTTTGGTGAATCAGCCGGCGTAATGGCCGGTGAGCACCAAAACCGCTTTTGGCGCGGTAGCAAAGCGGTTATGCAGCGGCCTGCAAAGCCGTTTAGACCGGTTCGACTCCGGTCCGCGCCTCCACTTGAAAAGCCCTGATCCGTCAGGGCTTTTTTCTTTTTCGGAGCGCCATATTCGCCCGAACCGCCCGAATCCGCGTCCCGTCGCGCCACGGCATAATGGCACTACCACCGCCACACCGACTTCCATGACCGACTCACTCTCCCGACTCGATTGGCGCTGGAAGCGCTTCGATGACCTGACGACCACCGAGGTCTACGACATGCTCGCGGCACGCAGCGCCGTGTTCGTCGTCGAGCAGAACTGCGTGTATGGCGACATCGACGGGCTCGATGTCGATGCATGGCATCTGTTGGCGTATGGCGAAGGCGACACGCGTCCGGCGCTCGCGGGCTACCTGCGCGTACTGTTGCCAGGCCATCCGAACGAGAGCGAGAAGGACGTGCGCATCGGGCGCGTGCTGACGACCGCGAAGTTCCGTGGCCTGAAGCTCGGCAACGCGATGCTCGAGCGCGCGCTCGAGCATATCCTGAAGCAATGGCCCGATCAGCCGGTCAGCCTGCACGCGCAAGCGCATTTGCAGCGCTTCTACGGTGCGTTCGGGTTCGTGCCGTCGTCGGGCGTGCATGACGAAGACGGCATTCCGCACGTCTGGATGCGTCGTCCCGGTTTCGAATCATGACATCGTGGCCTTCGGGCCAGTGACCGGCGCGCCCGCGCCGCGTCCGACACGTTCCTTTCCCAGCCGCGAGCGCGCCGACAGCCGCAGCCAGTGGCGCAGCGCGATCAATGCGCCGATCACGCTCATCATCGATCCCGGAATCCAGAGCAAAAGGCCGCCGATCTGCTGATCGCGCATCGGCGTGATCCACGTGAACGCGCGGCCGCAGATCGAATAGATCGGATACAACTCGTGCGGCGTAAAGAAGATGTACGCGCCGAGGATGATCTGCGGCGGAATCGCCGCGATCACGACGAGAACCCGTCTGCCGGGCGCGAGCCGGGCGGGCGGCGCGGGGCGCGGATCGAGAATCAGCCACCAGAACAGCAGACCGTCGATCACCATGCTCCAGTTCATCACACGGTAGAGCCGGTAATCGAGCATCGCCTTGAAGTGGATCGGCGACAGCAGCCAGAAGTAGATCAGCCCGACGAACAGCGCGACCGCGATCACGGGGTGAAACACGATATCGAAGAAGGCGCGCGCGACCCGGGTTTGCGCGGCCGGCCGCAGCCAGCGCCGCCGCCATTCGAACGGAATGCCCGCTCGCAGCGCGGCACCCGGATACGAAAGCGCGATCAGGAACGGCCCCAGATGATGCAGCACGAGATGCTGCAGGCGATGCATGAAGAATTCGTGCTCGAAGAAGTAATCGAGCCGGGTGTGCAACGCGACGTAAAGCGCGACGAGGCCGAACCAGAACGCGATGCGCCGCGAGATCGACACGCGCGCGTGCCGCGCGCCGCGCGCGAACAGAATCCCCGCGACGAGAATCGCGATCACGACCGTCGTCGACGGCTCCCAGGGATCGAGCCAGTAGAGAAGCGTGCTCATCGTCAGGCGTCCTTGGCGTGAATCACGCGCTTCAGGTCGCTCGCGATGGCGTCGACGGAATCGCGGTCGGTCGCGAGCAGGCGCGCGTGGCCGGCGGCATCGAAGATATAGACGGCCGAGCTATGCGTGACTTCGTACGCGCCATCCGGATCGCGCTTTTCCATCTGATACGCGATGCGATAGCGCTGCGCGACCGACTCGATCGCGCGGTCGGTGCCTGTCAGGCCGACCGCGTGTTTGTCGTCGAAGGCGCGCACGTAGGATCGCAGGAGCGCGGGCGTATCGCGCGCCGGATCGACGGAGACGAACACGATGCGCGCGTCGTCCGCATCGGGCCCGACGCGCTGCAGCACCTGCATGAGGCGCGCCATCGTTTCGGGGCACACGTCGGGGCAATGCGTGTAGCCGAAGTAGACGAGCGTCGTCTTGCCCGCGAACGAATGTCCGGTGACGGGCGCGCCGCCATCGTCGACGAGCGAGAAGTCCAGATCCGGCAGATGGCCCGATACGTCGGTCAAATGCCACGGCTCGGCGGGCTTCGAGCAGGCGGTGAGCGCGCACAGCGAGAGAAGAGCGAGGAGGCGTCGCGCAGGCACGGACTTCGCGCGCCGTGCGGAAGAATCGAGGAATGAAGCGTGCATCGGAAATCGCGTTGCAGGATGATTCGATATGAACTCTGTCGCAAAATACACGCCTTTCGCGGCGCTGCGAGCGCATCATGTCGCTGGCGGACTATTTTTGAGACGATTTGCCGCATGACTCAAGCGCGCTGAAAGGACTGTCGGCGGCGGCTGTAAGCCAGGAGCTTTCCGGATCGAAAGCCTTCGCGCGGTAAGATGCGCACGCATTGCGTCGTCCGAAGCAGGACCGCGCGCCACATCACAGGCAAACCACAGGCCAAAGATCGATGCAAATTCTTCCCGATTCCCTGTCTCTTGCCGAGACCGCCTTTTTCTTCGATTTCGACGGCACACTCGTCGAACTCGCCTCGACGCCTGACGGCATCTTCGTGCCGCGTTCGGTGCCGGACATCCTCGCCGCATTGCGACGCGCGACCAACGGCGCGGTCGCGGTCGTGTCGGGCCGCGGCATCGACAATATCGACTCGTTCCTGCAGATGGCCGATCTGCCCGTCGCGGGCATGCACGGCGCGGAACGCCGCGATTCGAACGGCGACGTGCAGCGCATCGGCTTCAACGACGAGCGGCTGCTGCGCATGGAGCACGCGCTCGAGAAAGTGGTCACCGCGAATCAGGGCATGCTGCTCGAGATCAAGGGCGCGGCGCTCGCGCTGCACTACCGCAATGCGCCGGACCGCGAGCCGGCCGCGCGCGCGGCGACCGGAAAGCTCGTCGCGGAATATGCCGACGCCTACGTGCTGCAGCCGGGCAAGATGGTCTACGAAATCAAGCCGAAGGACGTCGACAAGGGCCGCGCGGTGCGCGCGTACATGGGCGAGCCGCCGTTCACGGGCCGCAAGCCGGTGTTCATCGGCGACGATCTCACCGACGAAAAGGGCTTCGCGGTCGTGAACGAGTTCGATGGCCTGTCGATCAAGATCGGCCCGGGCGATACGGTCGCGCGCGCGCGCATCGAATCGGTGGAATTGCTGCTCGACTGGCTGCAGGTGATCGCGGGCACCGCGGGGAAGCACGCGTGAGCCGGCTGATCATCGTTTCGAATCGCGTCGCGCCGATTTCCGAAGGCGGACCCGCCGCGGGCGGGCTTGCGGTCGGCGTGTACGACGCGCTGAAGGAAACCGGCGGCATGTGGTTCGGCTGGAGCGGGGACGTGCTCACGTCTCATCCCGAAGGCATCAAGCTCGAAGAACACGGGCCGGTGACCTTCGCGACCATCGGCCTCGTGCGGCGCGATTACGACCAGTACTACCGCGGCTTTTCCAACGCGACGCTCTGGCCAGCGTTCCACTATCGGCCGGACCTGATCGAGTTCGACCGGCACGAATACGACGGCTATTGCCGCGTGAATCGCTGGCTCGCGGCGCAGCTCGCGCCGCTGCTCAAGCCCGACGACGTGATCTGGGTGCACGACTATCACCTGATTCCCTTCGCACAGGCGCTGCGCGCGCTGGGCGTGAAGAATCGCATCGGCTTCTTTCTGCACATTCCGTTTCCGGCGTCGCAGATTTTGTTGAGCGTGCCGCGTCATCGCGAGCTGGTCGAGGCGCTCTGCGCATTCGATTTGCTCGGCTTCCAGACGGAGCCGGATCTGCGCGCGTTCTGCGATTACATCGAAACGGAAGCCGTCGGCACGGTCCGGCGCGACGGCGCGAAGCCGGTCGCCGTGAGCGCGTTGGGCCAGACATTGCGCGCGGCCGCCTATCCGATCGGCGTCTATCCCGACGAGATCGCGGCGCTCGCGAAGGACGGCGAAAGCGGGCGCGACGTGGAGATCGTGAAGTCGACGCTGCACCATCGAAAGCTCGTGATGAGCGTCGATCGTCTGGACTATTCGAAGGGTCTCGTCGAGCGTTTTCGCGCGTTCGAGCGGCTGATCGAGCACGATGCGCATCAGCGCAACAACGTGTCGTTCCTGCAGATCGCGCCGCCGACGCGCTCCGATGTCGACGCGTACCGGGACATCCGCCTGCAACTCGAAGCGGAATCGGGGCGCATCAACGGCCGCTACGCCGAGCTCGACTGGACGCCGATCCGCTATATCCATCGCCAGTATGAGCGGCCCGTGCTGGCGGCGCTGTTCCGCGAGGCGCACGTCGGGCTCGTCACGCCGTTGCGCGACGGCATGAATCTCGTCGCGAAGGAATACGTGTCGGCGCAGGACCCGGACGATCCCGGCGTGCTGGTGCTGTCGCAGTTCGCGGGCGCGGCGCGCGAACTGAGCGCGGCGCTCATCGTCAATCCGCTCGATATCGACGGCATGGCCGACGCGCTCGCGGCCGCGCTCAAGATGCCTTTGAGCGAGCGAAAAGCGCGCTACCACGAAATGATGGCCCAGTTGCGCGAGAACAATGTCTCGGTCTGGCGCGACAACTTCATGCGGGATTTGAAGGCATAAAAAAGCCGCGTTCCCTGCGGGAAACGCGGCTTTTTCTGTTTGAGCCGGTCAGGCTGGCTGCTTGTGCGGCGTCGCGACGATCGACGGCACCTTGCCGTGCTGCTTCGCGAGCAGCTCGCGATACAGCCCCGGACGCTCGCGCAATTCCTGCGGCGAACCGTCGTCGATGACCTTGCCCGCGCTCATCACGATGATGCGGTCGAAGTTCTGCAGCGTCGACAGGCGGTGTGCGATCGCGATCACCGTGCGGCCGACCATCAGGCGATCGAGCGCCTGCTGAATCGCTTCTTCCGATGCGCTGTCGAGCGCGGAGGTCGCTTCGTCGAGCAGGAGAATCGGCGCATTCTTCAGGATCGCGCGCGCGATCGCGATGCGCTGGCGCTGGCCGCCCGACAGCTTCACGCCACGATCGCCTACGATCGTGTCGAAACCTTCCGGCATCGCCTCGATGAAGTCCGTGCAGCGTGCCTCGCGCGCGGCGGCGAGCACTTCCTCGCGGCTCGCGTCCGGACGTCCATAGGCGATGTTCTCGAACACCGTGCGATGGAACAGCGAAATATCCTGCGGCACGAGCGCGATGGCATGGCGCAGGCTGTCCTGCGTGATCGCGCCGATATCCTGGCCGTCGATCTTGATGCTGCCCTTTTGCGTTTCGTAGAAGCGCTGCAGGAGCGCGAGCACGGTCGATTTGCCCGCGCCCGACTTGCCGATCAGCCCGACGCGCTGACCCGGCTCGATATGCAAATGGAAGTTGTCCAGAATCGGGCGGCGGCGCGGATACGCGAACGTCACGCTATCGAAATCGACGCGGCCGCCTTGCGGCACGAGCTCCGTCGCATCCGAACGGTCCGGCATGCCGTGCGGCTCGAGCAGCGTCTGCACTGCTTCGGCGAGTCGCGCGACGTGCTGCGTCACGTCGACGAGCGCCACGGCCAGATCGCGCGTGCCGTGCAGGATCGTGAAACCGAGCGAACTGACGAGCACGATATCGCCCGACGTCGCGCGGCCTTGCGACCAGAGCCACAACGCCCAGCCGAGCAGGCCGGCGGAAAGAATCGCCGTGACGACCGCGTGGAACAGGCGCAGCTTTTCGAGGTACAGCAGGCTTTGCTGGCGCGCGACCATTTCGGCCTTCACGGTCGAGCCGAAGCGCTTCTGCTCGCGGAAGGTCATGCCGAAAGCGCGCACGAGCGCCATGTTGCCGATCACGTCGACGAGCTCACCGTCCACCGACGCCGCCTTCGACGCGAAACTGTGATGCCGCGCCGAGCCGCGCTTCGCCAGCCGATAGAGAATCAGCGCGAGGATCAGCGACGCGCACATCAGGCCCGCCGCCATCAGCGGATTGACGGACACGATCATCACGATCGCGCCCAGCACGGCGATGCACGGCGGCAGGACGTTCCACGCCATCACGTTCTCGGACGTGTAGATCGCGTTCGAGGTCGCCGTGATCCGGCTCGCGAGCATGCCGGGCTGTTTCTCGGAGAAGTACGTCGGCGAGTGGCCGGACAGATAGGAGAACAGGTCGCGTCGCAAGTCGCCGGTCACGATGACGAAAACGTGAGCGCCGACCCAGCCGCCGACCCGCCACAGCAGGTTGTCGGCGGCGATCAGCCCGACGAGGATCATGAATGCGCCCCAGAGCGGCCCGGGATGTCCGCGGCCCTGTCCGAGCACATCGATCAGATGTTTGATCGCATATTGCGAGGCGAGGGCGCAGCCGACCGCCGCGAACACGCTGAACAGCACGATGGCATGCGCGACGGGATGCCGGCGGATGTAGCGCAGCAGGAACGCGAGCGGGCGATGCGCGTAGCTCGAGAGCTTGGCATTGTGCGCGTTACGCTGGGAGACGGTGAGTTGGTCCAATGGTCTTTTTTGGTCGTAGAGCGGTTGAGCGTGTGCTGCGCCTTCGGGCGATGCCATGCGTGGTGCGCGGCAACCGGTATGCGATGCGTCGCCCGGTCCGGCGCGACTGACGTCAAGCGAGGCGACGCTGCGCCGTCTCCAGAACTGAATTGTAGCCAGTATCGCGGAGAGGCAACGCGTCTTCGGGCAAATGACGCTCGGCGCATGCGGCCTTCCGAACGTCGCCCACGGCAAAAATCGGACCGTCGCGAGCAACCTTTAGCCGACGGGCGCCCGGCTGACGGCACGGGCGCGCATTGTAAGCACATTGCACGACTTTTTGCGATCAGACGCTCGACAGGCACAGCGGGCGTCGTTCGCGGCAGCGAACGGAAAAGCATGTGTCGCGCCAGACTTCAGGTCCGATGCAATAAACCGGCAGTAGCGGCCGGCCGGGCGCTGCGAAGTGCGTGCTGCCGCCCGAGCATCGTCGAAGCCCGTGCTCAAATGTAGAACAACCTTAATAAACAGGGGTTTGCAAAATGTATCCCCCTTGTAACAAGGTAAATAAGTTGAAATGACTGCAAGCCGCGCTCTGTAAAAAGCTCCATAATTCGCTCCGGGTTTGTCCTTAGGCCATCGACAGGTTTTTGCAAGTTCCGGTCAACCGCTGACGTGGCAGTGCGTTAATTGCTGGCGCGCGACGATTATCGAGATATGGAATCGCAATTGCTTTGTCCGAACGCCTGCGCGACGAACGGTGATCGGCGACCCCGCTTTTTCACTCGAGCATCAGCCCTTGCGCCGCGGCGACCGCGCCGTGGAAAGCTTCGCCCGAGCCGAGCGATTCGCTCTCCAACGTCAACATGACAGTAGTACTTGCCTGATCTTTCATTAGGAGTTTCACGACATGCGAATCGCTCAAATCGCGCCCCTCCACGAGGCTGTTCCGCCGAAGCTGTACGGCGGCACGGAACGCGTGGTGTCTTATCTGACCGAGGCACTCGTGGATGCCGGACACGATGTCACGCTCTTCGCGAGCGGTGATTCGCAAACGTCCGCGAAGCTCGAAGCATTCTGGCCGCAGGCGCTGCGCCTCGACCCGACCATCCGTGACACGATGGCGCCGCACATGCTGCTGCTCGAAGAAGTCCGCCGCCGCGCCGACGAATTCGACGTGCTGCATTTCCACATCGACTACTATCCGTTCTCGCTGTTCGCGCGCCAGCCGGTGCCGTTCCTGACGACGATGCACGGCCGTCTCGACCTGCCCGAACTGCAGCCGATCTTCAACACGTTCAACGACGTGCCGGTCATCTCGATTTCGGACAACCAGCGTCAGCCTCTTCCGCAGGCGCACTGGCTGTCGACGGTGTACCACGGTCTGCCGGAAAACCTGCTGAAGCCGATTCCGAACGTGGAACCCGGTTATCTCGCGTTCCTCGGCCGCATCTCGCCGGAAAAGCGCGTCGATCGCGCTATCCGCATCGCGCAGGCGGCGGGCATGAAGATCAAGATCGCGGCGAAGCTCGACAAGGCGGACCGCGCGTACTACGAAGAAGAGATCAAGCCGCTCTTCG
The DNA here is from genome assembly GCF_905220305.1 of Caballeronia sp. J97. Taxonomy (NCBI): domain Bacteria; kingdom Pseudomonadati; phylum Pseudomonadota; class Betaproteobacteria; order Burkholderiales; family Burkholderiaceae; genus Caballeronia; species Caballeronia sp. J97. The sequence continues at coordinate 98,558 of NZ_CAJMZL010000005.1, forward strand.
CGCTGCCGCACGTCGAGTACATCGGTGAAATCAGCGAAGCCGAGAAGACCGAGTTCCTGGGCAACGCCCATGCGCTGCTGTTCCCGATCGATTGGCCGGAGCCCTTCGGTCTCGTGATGATCGAAGCGATGGCTTGCGGTACGCCGGTGATCGCGTTCAACCGCGGTTCGGTGCCTGAAGTGATCGAGAACGGCGTGTCGGGCTTCGTCGTCGAAGACGAGCTCTCGGCGATCGCCGCTGTGAAGCGCCTCGACACGCTGCCGCGCGAGAAGGTCCGCGCAGCGTTCGAAGCGCGCTTCTCGTCGAAGGTCATGGCTGCGAACTACGTCAACGTCTACGAAGAATTGCTGCGTCAGAAGCGCCGCACGGTTCTGCGTGAAGTCAACGCGAGCTAAGTAAGTCTTGCCGCCTCGCGCGGCATCGGCTGCGAAACAACGCCCCGCGTGCCTCAAGGCATGCGGGGCGTTGTCGTAATAGCACACTTGACCATGCCTTTCGCGCGCAAGACCGCGCTATGTTTGTGAAACCTCTGACGACATCCGTAATCTCCCTATAATGACCGGGCTTCGCGCTGCGCGGAGCGGCATGCATCGTAAGTGGACAGGAGCGTTTCTTTTGGCGAGACCCAAGCAAATCAGCGCGAGCCCGTCGCCGGGCGCCGGCACCGTGTTCGCCTTGCGCGCGATCGGACTGGTGCTCGCCGCGCGCTGGGCGTTCTCGATGTCGCAAATGGGCTATCTGTCCTCGCTGCGCGCGATGACGTCGTCGCCGTGGGCGTGCGTGAATCTCGTCCTGATCTTTCTTCTGATCGTGTTGCCGGGCGCGAAGGCGCGCACGGAGCGTCCGCTGCATCCGCTGCCGCAATGGCTTCGCCAGGCGTTGCGCTTCATCGCGCTCCTGACTTTCGGCTTCGCGATGTTTTCCGTCGGCGCGTTTGTCTGGAGTTCAGGCTGGCGGCGCTTCACACAGGCGCTCGCCGAGACCAACGGCTGGCTCGTCGTCGGCCCGGCGTTGTATGCGGTCGTCATGTGGATCTGCCGGCCGCGCGCGCTCTGGCGCACGAATATCGCCGCGCGGCGCTTTGCGATCGGCCGTTACGCAATATCGCTCGATCCCGTTACGCGCACCGCGGTGGTGTGGGCGGAGAGCCGCAAGCTCGGCCAGTACGATGCGCGTGAGCTGTCGGTGAAATGGCCTGCGCCGACGCCCGATGTAGCGCCGTCCACGACGATGCTCACTCCGGCCCCCGAGCCCGCCGGTCCTTCGATCCGCGCGAGCGGCGAAGTGCGGCGCGGTCTGTTCGTGCGACGTCCGAAAGTCGAATTGTTATGGGACTCGCCGGCCGCGGCCGGGCACAATCGCACCACCGTGTTCCGCGCGCCGCTCGCCAGCGAGGGCGATCGCAATGCGGCGCGGGCGCTCGATGCGACGTTGCGCCAGGTCTGAATCGTTCGCCATCTTTTGCCTGCATAGTCCGACATTTCCGTACACGTCGTTCCCGTCTCGTCAGGGAGGAAAGGATGCTGATACGTTGGTTGCTGGCCGCGCTTCATCTTCTTGGTTTCGGTTTCGCGCTCGGCTCGGTGCTCGCGCGCGCTCGCGCGCTGCGGCGTCTCGACCCCGTCGAGTCCATTCAGGCGAATGAACTGCGTCTGCGCGACGTGTTCCGCTCGGATTCGGTGTGGGGCGTTACCGCGATCGTGTTGATCGTGACAGGCGTCATGCGCGCGTTCGGCGGATTCGAAAAGGGCGGCGCGTACTATCTGCACGAACCGCTTTTTCATCTGAAGATGACGGCGCTCGTCGTCATTCTGCTGATCGAAGTTTCACCGATGCTCGCGCTGATCCGCTGGCGCATCGCGCTGGCGCAGGGCGGCCCGATCGATCTGACGCGCGCGCGGCGCTTCGCGTGGATGAGCGATCTCGAAGCCGGACTCGTGATCGTGATGATGATCGCCGCGAGCGGAATGGCGCGGGGCGTGTGGGCTTCGTAGTTTCTACGTAGTCCGCTCTTTTGCGGACAAAATGAAAAAGGCCCAAGTCGTGAGACTTGGGCCTTTTGATCTTCGGTGCTTGTCTTTACCAACACCAGAATCCTGGTGGGTAGTACTGGGATCGAACCAGTGACCCCTGCCGTGTGAAGGCAGTGCTCTACCGCTGAGCTAACCACCCGAAGAGAAGTGAGATTATGTCAGGCGTTTCGGGTTTCGTAAAGAGCTTCTTAACGCAAACTCGAAAAAATTACGCTGGAACGGCATCGCCCTCGGCCGGAGCCGGTTCCGTGCGCCAGACGCTCGTGCCCTTGAGCGCGCGGTCGAGATCGGTCAGCACGGCTTCGTGCGCGGCGAGTTCGTCCGTGCTCGCGGCGATCACCGGCAGGTCGAGCTCGTCGAGCGCGATGCGTGACGTGGAGACCGAGCCCGAAGCAGGCTGATCGCCGAGCATGTCGATGACGAGGCTTTCCTGGCCACGCGTCATCGCGAGATAGACTTCGGCGAGCAGTTCCGAGTCGAGCAGGGCGCCATGCAGCGTGCGATGCGCGTTGCTGATGCCGAAGCGGTCGCACAGCGCGTCGAGCGAATTTCGCTTGCCGGGGAACATCTGCTTCGCCTGCGCCAGCGAGTCGATCACGCCGGCGCATGTCTCGGCGACTTTCGGCAGCCCGAGCTGCGCGAATTCCATGTCGAGAAACCCGACGTCGAAGGGCGCGTTGTGAATGATCAGTTCGGCGTCCGCGATGAAGTCGCGCAGTTGCGCGGCGATTTCCGCGAATTTCGGCTTGTCGCTCAAAAATTCGCTGGTGAGGCCGTGCACGGCGAGCGCGCCGGGATCGCTGTCGCGCTCCGGGTTCACGTAGATGTGCAGGTTGTTGCCGGTGAGCCGGCGGTTGACCAGCTCGACACAGCCGATTTCGATGATCCGGTCGCCCGTCCTCGCGTTCAGGCCGGTGGTTTCGGTGTCCAGTATCAGTTGGCGCATGATTGGCGTGTATGTCGATTAATTGTCGGCGAGCGAAGTCACACCGCGATTGGCGAGCGCATCGGCGCGTTCGTTCTCGGGATGGCCGGCGTGGCCCTTGACCCAGCGCCATTCGATCTCATGCCGGGCGACGAGGTCGTCGAGGCGCTTCCAGAGGTCCGCGTTCTTCACGGGCGTCTTCGCGGCCGTCATCCAGTTCTTTTTCTTCCAGCCGTGAATCCATTCGCTGATGCCTTTCTGCACATACTGCGAATCGGTGTGGATGATCGCGCGGCACGGGCGTTTCAATGCCTCGAGCGCGGAGATCACGGCCATCAGTTCCATGCGGTTGTTGGTGGTCGCGGGTTCTCCGCCGAACAGTTCCTTTTCCAGCGAGCCGAAGCGGAGGAGGGCGCCCCAGCCGCCGGGGCCGGGATTGCCTTTGCAGGCGCCGTCCGTGTAGATGTCGATTACCTTGTTCGAAGCAGATTCTTGAGTCATCAATGCTCGTTGCGCGTGTGAGGAGCGGCGACTGGGGCGAGGCCAGGCGCGAGCGCGGGTTTTTTCAGCTTGCGCGGGCCGATGACACGCATGCCGCGCACGCGCTTCACCGCGGTGATCATGTACGCCGCGCCGAAGATCGGCCACCAGCGGTCGCCGGCAGCTTCCATGAATTGATAGCGTTGCAGCCACTTGTCCGTGACGAGCGGAGGACGATAGCAGCCGAAGCGCCCGCGTTCAAGGTCGAATCCGAGCAGCTTGATCCAGTCCTTGATGCGCGTGAATGCGATCATCTCGTGCGCGGACGGCACGAACGGCCGTCCCGCCACCTTGCCGAGCGATTGTCGTGCGCCCCAGAGACTCAGCGAGTTGAAGCCGAGGATGATCAACTGTCCTTCGGGCAGCAGCACGCGCTCGGCTTCGCGCAGCAGCCGGTGCGGGTCCGGAGAGAATTCGAGCGTGTGTGGAAGCACGAGCAGATCCACGCTCTGCGCTTCGAAAGGCAGGTCGAGCAGATCGCACCATACCGTGCTGCGGCCATCGGGCGCGCTCGCGGCAGGAAGCGCGCTCACGCCGGGCATCGTCGCGCGCGGCGGCGTGTAGGGCGCGCTCGATGCGCTTTCGGCGTCGAGCACGAGCGCGCGCCCGGTCATGCGGTTCTCGCGGAGCGCGTCGAGTTGCGGCATGCCGAGCTGCAACGCGTGATAACCGAAGATGTCGGACACCACGTGATCGAGCTGCGCCTGCTCCCAGTCGAGCACGTAGCGGCCGGGCGCCGAGCTCGTCCAGGTGGGCCAGTCTATAATCGATCGGTCAGACATGTTCGGATTGCCGCATAGATGATCGCCATGAATTCGCTTGCCAAGAAATCGCCTGCTCAGGATGCACTCGAATACGTGCCGGTTCCGGCATTCGAGGACAACTACATCTGGCTCGTGTCGGACTCGCGCGATGCGGTCGTGGTCGACCCCGGCGACGCCGCGCCCGTCGAGGCCTATCTCGCCAAACGGGGTTGGCGGCTGACCGCTATTTTACTCACGCACCATCATCAGGACCACGTCGGCGGCGTGAAAGCGCTCATCGATAGCCGGATGGCAGAGGGTGGCCTTCCCGTGTACGGCCCGGCGGGCGAGCGCATCGAGCATCTGACCCGGCGTGTCACGGGCGGCGATACGGTGAGCATCGCGCAGCCGGCGCTCGAACTTTCCGTGATCGACGTGCCCGGCCATACGGCGGGCCACATCGCCTATTTCCAGGCGGGAGACCGGCACGGCACGCCGCATCTCTTTTGCGGCGACACGCTGTTCGCGAGCGGCTGCGGCCGTCTTTTCGAGGGCACGCCGCAGCAGATGCTCAGTTCGCTCGACGCACTCGCCGCGCTGCCGGAGAACACGCAGGTGCACTGCGCGCACGAGTACACGCTGTCGAACATCAAGTTCGCACGCGCGTGCGAGCCGGACAATGCCGCGCTGCTGCGCTGGAGCGACGATGCGCAAGCGCTGCGAGCCGCCGGCAAACCGACTCTGCCGACGACCATCGGCCACGAAAAAGCGGTGAATCCGTTCCTGCGCGCGGACGTGCCGGCGATCCACGCGACACTTTCGTCGCAGTTCGGCACGCCGGTTTCGGACCGTCTCGAAGCGTTTCGAATGATGCGCGGCTGGAAGGATAAGTTCCGCTAACCCACATTATCTGGGGTCAACTTCAACCGAAACGTTGGAATCGCTGTTAGATGCAGGATTTTGCAGGGGTTTTGCGTGCATTCTTATTGACGTCTTAAGTGCTGTTCCGTACCATCGGCTGCAAATTTCCAAGCATCATATTTTGGAAGCAGAGACGTTCCATGCGACTAACCCTTAGCGCGCTGTCCGTCCTGATGCTCGCCGCGTGCGCGAGCCAAGGGCCTACGGCGTCAGATCCGCTTTCAGCTTCAGCTACTTCCAACGCTACGCAGCAACAAGTCGCCGACACGATTCGCCGCACCGCAGCAGCCAAGGAAACCATCAACGTCGACAAGACGCCCGTCACTTCGCTCGCGGGTTCGTCCGATCTCTGGAACCGCATCCGCAGCGGCTTTCAGATTCCCGATCTGCAAAGCGACCTCGTCGACATGCAGGTCAACTGGTACGCGCAGCGGCCGGACTACGTCGAGCGCATGACCACGCGTTCGCAGAAGTATCTGTATCACATCGTCGAGGAGCTCGAGCAACGGCACATGCCGACCGAGCTGGCGCTTCTGCCTTTCATCGAATCGGCGTACAGCCCGCAGGCGCTGTCGGTCGCGAAAGCCGCGGGCATGTGGCAGTTCATGCCCGGCACCGGCCGCGACTACAACCTCAAGCAGAACATGTGGCAGGACGAGCGCCGCGACGTGCTCGCCTCGACTTCCGCCGCGCTCGACTATCTTTCGCGTCTGCACGACATGTTCGGCGACTGGCATCTCGCGCTCGCCGCATACAACTGGGGCGAGGGCAACGTGCAGCGCGCGATCGCGCGCAACGAAGCGGCGGGCTTGCCGACCGACTACGAAAGCCTGCGCATGCCCAACGAGACGCGCAACTACGTGCCGAAGCTGCAGGCAGTGAAGAACATCGTGGGCAACCCTCAGATGTACGGCCTCACGCTGCCGGACATCCCGAATCACCCGTATTTCGTGACGGTCACGACCGCGCGCGACATCGACGTGACGATGGCCGCGAAGCTCGCCGGCATGAGCGTGGAAGAATTCCGCTCGCTGAATCCATCGTTCGCGAAGCCCGTGATTCTCGGCGCAACCAATCCGCAGATTCTGCTGCCGTTCGACAACGCCGCTTCGTTCCAGCGCAATCTCTCGTCGTATTCGGGCGCGCTGTCGTCGTGGACCACGTACACCGTGACCGAGCGCTCGCGTCCGGCGGCGATCGCCGAGAAAATCGGCGTGGACGCGGACACGCTGATGTCCGTCAATCGCATTCCGGCGGGCATGCGCCTGAAGCCCGGCTCGACGATCGTCGTGCCACGCACGGACGACGACGACGAAGACATCAGCGCCGACGTCGCCGCGAACGCGATGCTCGCGATCGAGCGCGACGTGCCCGACACGCGCAGGCTCGTGATCCGCGTGCGCCGCAAGCAGTCGATCAGCACGCTGGCGGACCGCTACAACGTGTCGCCTGCGCAGGTGCGCGCATGGAACCGCACGCATGGCGAGCTGTTCATGCCGGGGCAGGTGGTCGTGTTGCACGTGCCGTACGGCCGTCCGGTGCCGGCCGAGCCGGGTCCGGCGCGTGTGGAGACGGTGGCGGCGTCGAGCCGCTCGTCGGGCGGTGTGTCGAAGATCGGCACGCGCGTGGCGGAACCGAAATCCTCGCGCGGCGGCAAGGCGCCGGCGCATTCATCGGGGAAGGTGACAAAGGTGTCGGCTTCCACGGCGTCGCATGCTGCGAAACCGGCGGCCGCGGCCAAGACCACGAAGCCGGCCGCCACGACCAAAAGCAGCAAAAAGAAATAACGCCGGCGTGCTTTCGCCGAAGCCCTAATCCACGCCGTCACCAAGGTGACGGCGTTTCCTTTTGGCGGCGCCGCTAAACTGTCGATCCAATCGATGAAGTGTGCGTTTAACATGTCGTCCACCGTTCGTCTCCGCGTTTTCTCGCTGTTCGCCGCCGGCTACTTCGTCTCGTACCTGTTCCGCGGCGTCAATCTCGGTTTCGCGCCGCTCATCACGCGCGACCTCGGCCTGTCAGGCGCCGATCTCGGTCTGCTGACCGCGCTGTACTTCATCGGCTTCGCGGCCGCGCAGATTCCCGTCGGCGTGCTGCTCGATCACTTCGGGCCAGCGCGCGTGACCGCAGGGATGCTCGTTTTCGCGGCGGCGGGCATCGGCGTGTTCGGCGCGTCGAACGGCCTCGCCGGACTGATGGCGGGGCGCTTGCTCATCGGCGTCGGGGTGTCGGTGTGTCTGGCTGCGGCGTTCAAGGCTTCGGCGCAGCATTTTCCGATATCGCGCTTACCGCTCATCAACGGATTCACGATGGCCGTCGGCGGACTGGGCGGCGTCGTCGTCGGGTCGCCGCTTTCGGCCTTGCTCCAGTTCGCGACATGGCGTCAGGTGTGCTTCGGGCTCAGCGCATTTACGCTCGTCGTCGCTGCGGCGATCGCGCTGTTCGCGCCGCGCAAGGCGGATTCGCATCATCAGGCGGACATCGTCACGCAGTTCAAGGGCACCTGGCACATCATGAAGAGCGGCGCGTTCTGGAAGATCGCGTCGTTCCCGGTCGTCACTCAGGGCGTGTTCTTCGCGATGCAGTCGCTCTGGATCCGTCCCTATCTCACCGACGTGATGAACCTCACGCCCGCGCATTCGTCCGCGATCGTTTCCGTGCTCGGTTTCGCGATGATGTTCGGCTCGGTCGGCTTCGGCGCGGCGGCGCGAAGTCTGGAGCGGCGCGGTGTCTCGGTGTACGCGTTCTGCGGCGTCGGCATGGTGCTTTTCGTCATCACGCAACTGTCGATGGTGCTGCGCGTGCCGTTGCCGCCTGCGACGCTGATCGCCGCGTACGGCGTTTTCGGCGGCACGGGCATTCTGAGTTACGCGGTCGCGGCGCATTATTTTCCGTCGCACATGGCCGGACGCGTGAATACGACGCTGACGCTCGTCATCTTCCTGCTGATCTTCGGTTTCCAGGTCGGCGTCGGCGCGATGCTCTCGCTGTGGCCGACTGAGGCGGGGCGCTATCCGGCAGCCGCGCACATCACCGTGTGGGCGGCATTGATCGCGCTCCAGGTGGCGAGCGCGATCTGGTACATGTTGCCGGGCCGCGCGCTACAAAGACGCGAAACGGAAGCGGAAAAGGCGATGCCGTAGAGGGCGGCGGCGAGGAAAGCAGACCACTCCCAAATTTGGCAGATGTGTCAAATTAACGCTATAATTCGAAGGTTTGAGCATATCAACCCGCACCCTAGCGCCTACCTCCCATTCACCGTCGTTCGCTGCGCACGAACTGCGCGCCGCACGCCGCCGATCGCCTGCTTGAATTCTCCGTTGCCACGCGCGAGCGTGCCGGTTCGAGCCACGATGCGCGCCCCGCGAGCCGCCGCTTTCACTGCGAAGGAACCCCTCGTTCTTCGAACGACGGGAGGCCAAGCCTGAATTTCGGACAGACAGGTAAGTTACAGGGTGTTCCCCAAGGAGCTTCCCGTGTTGCCGTCATTTTCCCCCGCACTTCTCGCACTTGCCGACGGCACGGTCTTTCGTGGTCAATCGATCGGCGCGCCCGGTTCGACGATCGGCGAAGTGGTGTTCAACACCGCCATCACCGGTTATCAGGAAATCCTGACCGATCCGAGCTATGCCCGCCAGATCGTCACGCTGACCTATCCGCACATCGGCAACTACGGCGTGAACGCCGAAGACGTCGAAGCCACCAAAGTCCATGCCGCCGGCCTCATCATCCGCGATCTGCCGGTGCTCGCATCCAACTTCCGTTCCGAGCAGACGCTCTCCGACTATCTGAAGGCGCAGGGCGTCGTCGCGATCTCGGGCATCGACACCCGCAAGCTCACGCGCATCCTGCGCGACAAGGGCGCGCAGAACGGCTGCATTCTCGCTGGCAGCGACGACGAAGCAAAGGCGCTCGGCCTCGCGCGCTCGTTCCCGGGGCTCGCCGGCATGGACCTCGCAAAGGTCGTATCGACGGAAGAGCGCTACGAATGGACGCAGACCGAATGGCGTCTCGGCAGCGGCTACGGCAAGCAGGAAGCGCCGAAGTTCCGCGTCGTCGCGTTCGATTTCGGCGTCAAGTACAACATCCTGCGCATGCTCGCCGAACGTGGTTGTCACGTGACCGTGCTGCCGGCGCAATCGAGCGCGGCTGACGCGCTCGCGCTCAATCCGGACGGCATCTTCCTGTCGAACGGCCCCGGCGATCCGGAACCGTGCGACTACGCGATCGCCGCGACGCGCGAATTCATCGAGCGCGGCATTCCCACCTTCGGCATCTGTCTCGGCCATCAGATCATGGGTCTCGCCGTCGGCGCGAAGACCATGAAAATGAAGACCGGCCACCACGGCGCGAATCATCCGGTGAAGGACATGGAAGACGGCCGCGTGGTGATCACGTCGCAGAACCACGGTTTCGCGGTCGATGCCGCGACGCTGCCCGCCAACGCGAAGGTTACGCACGTCTCGCTCTTCGACGGCACGCTGCAAGGCTTCGCGCTCACGGACAAGCCCGCGTTCTGCTTCCAGGGTCACCCGGAAGCGTCGCCCGGCCCGCACGACATCGCGTATCTGTTCGACCGCTTCATCAAGCTGATGGAGTCGGCGAAGGTCGCCGCCTAAAAGTACCGAACATATATATCGAGAGCAGTTATGCCGAAGCGCACAGACATCAAGAGCATTCTCATCATCGGCGCGGGCCCGATCATCATCGGCCAGGCGTGCGAGTTCGATTATTCGGGCGCGCAAGCATGTAAAGCGCTGCGTGAGGAAGGCTACAAGGTCATCCTCGTCAACAGCAATCCGGCGACGATCATGACCGATCCGAACACGGCCGACGTCACGTATATCGAGCCGATTTCGTGGGAAGTGGTCGAACGCATCATCGCGAAGGAGCGCCCGGACGCGATCCTGCCGACCATGGGCGGACAGACCGCGCTCAATTGCGCGCTCGACCTGTTCCATCACGGCGTGCTGGAGAAGTACAAGGTCGAGTTGATCGGCGCGTCGCCGGAAGCGATCGACAAGGCGGAAGACCGCCAGAAGTTCAAGGACGCGATGACGAAGATCGGCCTCGGTTCGGCCAAGTCGGGCATCGCGCATTCGATGGAAGAGGCGCTCGCCGTGCAGCAGCAGATCGCGGAAGCGACCGGCAGCGGCGGGTATCCGACCGTCATTCGTCCGTCGTTCACGCTGGGCGGCTCGGGCGGCGGCATCGCGTACAACAAGGAAGAGTTCGAGGAAATCTGCCGTCGCGGCCTCGATCTTTCGCCGACGCGCGAACTGCTGATCGAAGAATCGCTGCTCGGCTGGAAAGAGTACGAGATGGAAGTCGTCCGCGACAAGAAGGACAACTGCATCATCGTGTGCTCGATCGAGAACCTCGACCCGATGGGCGTGCACACCGGCGACTCGATCACCGTCGCGCCCGCGCAAACGCTCACCGACAAGGAATATCAGGTGCTGCGTAACGCGTCGCTCGCCGTGCTGCGCGAGATCGGCGTGGATACGGGCGGCTCGAACGTGCAGTTCGCGATCAACCCGAAGGACGGCCGCATGGTCGTCATCGAGATGAATCCGCGTGTGTCGCGCTCGTCGGCGCTGGCGTCGAAGGCGACGGGCTTCCCGATCGCGAAGGTCGCCGCGAAGCTCGCGTGCGGCTACACGCTCGACGAACTCAAGAACGAAATCACCGGCGGCCAGACGCCGGCATCGTTCGAACCGACGATCGACTATGTCGTGACCAAGGTGCCGCGCTTCGCGTTCGAGAAATTCCGCGAAGCCGATTCGCGCCTGACGACGCAGATGAAGTCCGTCGGCGAAGTGATGGCGATGGGCCGCACGTTCCAGGAATCGTTCCAGAAAGCGCTGCGCGGTCTGGAAGTGGGCGTCGATGGTCTCGATGAAAAGACCACGAGCCGCGACGAAGTCATCCGCGAGATCGGCGAGCCGGGTCCGGACCGCATCTGGTATCTCGGCGACGCGTTCCGTCTCGGCCTGACGATGGAAGAGATCTTCGAAGAGACTTCGATCGATCCGTGGTTCCTCGCGCAGATCGAACAGATCATCCTGAAGGAAAAGGCACTCGAAGGCCGCACGCTCGAAAGCCTCACGAAGGACGAACTGCTGTATCTGAAGAAGAGCGGCTTTTCGGATCGCCGTCTCGCGAAACTCACGGGTTCGGCACAAGCCGACGTGCGCAAGAAGCGCCACGAAATGAAGGTGCGTCCGGTCTATAAGCGCGTCGACACGTGCGCGGCCGAATTCGCGACGAAGACCGCGTACATGTACTCGACCTACGAGGAAGAGTGCGAAGCGAATCCGACCGACAAAAAGAAGATCATGGTGCTGGGCGGCGGCCCGAACCGGATCGGGCAGGGCATCGAGTTCGACTATTGCTGCGTGCACGCCGCGCTCGCGATGCGCGAGGACGGCTATGAAACGATCATGGTCAACTGCAACCCGGAAACCGTGTCGACCGACTACGACACGTCCGATCGTCTGTACTTCGAATCGCTGACGCTGGAAGACGTGCTCGAAATCGTCGATCTGGAAAAACCGGTCGGCGTGATCGTCCAGTACGGCGGCCAGACGCCGCTGAAACTCGCGCTCGATCTCGAAGCGAACGGGGTGCCGATCATCGGCACGTCGCCGGACATGATCGATGCCGCCGAAGACCGCGAGCGTTTCCAGAAACTGCTGAAGGATCTCGATCTGCGTCAGCCGCCGAATCGCACCGCGCGCGCGGAAGACGAGGCGCTGAAGCTCGCGGAAGAGATCGGTTATCCGCTCGTCGTGCGCCCGTCGTACGTGCTCGGCGGCCGCGCAATGGAAATCGTCCACGAGCCGCGCGATCTCGAACGCTACATGCGCGAGGCCGTGAAGGTGTCGAACGATTCGCCGGTGCTGCTCGACCGCTTCCTGAACGACGCGATCGAATGCGACGTCGACTGCATCTCCGATGGCGACGACGTGTTCATCGGCGGCGTGATGGAGCACATCGAACAGGCGGGCGTGCACTCGGGCGACTCGGCCTGCTCGCTGCCGCCGTACTCGTTGTCGAAGGAAACCGTCGACGAGCTGAAGCGGCAAACCGCCGCAATGGCGAAGGCGCTGAACGTCGTCGGCCTGATGAACGTGCAGTTCGCAATCCAGCAAGTTCCGCAGGACGACGGCTCGAAGAAGGACATCATCTACGTGCTGGAAGTGAACCCGCGCGCATCGCGCACGGTGCCGTACGTGTCGAAGGCGACGGGCCTGCCGCTCGCGAAGATCGCCGCGCGCGCGATGGTCGGTCAGAAGCTCAAGCAGCAGGGCGTGACGAAGGAAGTGATTCCGCCGTACTTCAGCGTTAAGGAAGCCGTGTTCCCGTTCGTCAAGTTCCCGGCGGTCGACCCGGTCCTCGGACCGGAAATGCGTTCGACCGGCGAAGTGATGGGCGTGGGCCGCACCTTCGGCGAAGCGCTCTTCAAGTCGCAACTGGCGGCGGGCTCGCGCCTGCCGGAATCGGGCACGGTGCTCTTGACCGTGATGGACGCCGACAAGCCGAAGGCCGTCGAAGTCGCGCAGATGCTGCACGAACTCGGCTATCCGATCGTCGCGACCAAGGGCACGGCGGCTGCGATCGCCGCGGCGGGCGTGCCGGTGAAGGTCGTCAACAAGGTGAAGGACGGGCGTCCGCACATCGTCGACATGATCAAGAACGGCGAGATCGCGCTCGTCTTCACGACCGTCGACGAAACGCGCGCCGCCATCGCCGATTCGCGCTCCATCCGCATGAGCGCGCAGGCCAACAAGGTCACGTACTACACGACCATGTCGGGCGCGCGCGCGGCGGTCGAAGGGCTGCGTTATCTCCGCGATCTGGAAGTCTATGATTTACAAGGGCTGCACGCTCGCCTAAACTAAGGCTTCGATTACAGGTCTAAGCATCACGAGCCGCGGTTAAGCGGCGTCTCCTACTCGGTGGGAGATGCGCTTAACCGCGGTAATTTTTTTGACGAAATTGTTTGTGAGTGGTCTATGAGCACGATTCCTTTGACGAAGCGCGGCGCGGAGTTGCTGCGCGACGAATTGCAACGCCTGAAGGCCGTGGAGCGTCCGGCGGTCATCAATGCGATCGCGGAGGCGCGCGCGCAAGGCGACTTGTCGGAGAACGCGGAATACGATGCCGCAAAGGAAAAGCAGGGATTCATCGAGGGCCGCATCGCGGAAATCGAGTCGAAGCTCGCTGCCGCGCAAGTGATCGATCCGACCCAGGTCGAAGCGGAAGGGCGCGTGGTGTTCGGCGCGACCGTGGAACTCGAGGATCTGGAGTCGGGCGACATGGTCACGTATCAGATCGTCGGCGATGACGAGGCCGACATCGATCACGGCCTCATCTCCGTGAGCTCGCCGATCGCGCGTGCGCTCATCGCGAAGTCGGAAGGCGACGTGGCATCGGTGCAGGCGCCTAGCGGCGCGCGCGAATACGAAATCATCGCGGTTCGCTACGTCTGATGGAGCACCGGCTCTTTCGCACCATCAGCATGGTCTGGGTCGGCAGCTTGCTGACCCTCGGCCTCGTTGCCGCGCCCGTCCTCTTTTCGATGCTCGACCGCACGTCGGCGGGCTCGGTCGCGGCGCAACTCTTCCGGATCGAAGCGATCATCGGGGTGATCAGCGCGCTCGCGCTGATTCTCATCGGCAATCGCTTCGTGAAGAGCGGCATCGTCGACTACAAACGGGTGCGGTGGATCGTCGCGGTGATGCTCGTGTGCGTGCTGATCGGCTACTTCGCCTTGCAGCCCTTCATGAACTCGCTGCGCATGGCCGCGCAGGAATCAGGCACCGATCTCGCGAGTTCGCCGTACGCGAAGGAGTTCGGCGTGCTGCACGGAATATCGAGCGCGATCTATCTGATCGAATGCCTGTTCGGCATTGCGCTGGTTTGGCGCTTGCCCGGCGCGGCGCCGGCCAAGATCGTGCCGAAGAGCAAATCGGCCAAGGTGGCGGCGAAACGCGCGCGAAGCTGAATCGCAAGCCTGATACGACGGCGCGTGCGTTTCATCGGAAACGCACGCGCCGTTTGATCATTTGACCGCCTGATGCTGTCGCTTCGCGCTGGTCTGACGCTTCTTCGCGCGCTTCACGTTACCGCCGGCCGTGACCCGCTCGTTGCCCAGCACTTTCAGTGTCTGCTTCTTGGGCTTCTTGAATGCAGGTGCATCGCGCGTGATTTTCACGGCTTTGACGACGCGCGGCGCGCGGCCTTTCGTCGAACGTTCCTCGGCGGCTTCTCCGGCGCTCGGCGGCATCGTACTGCGCGTGCGGGTGGCGCGGCTTTTCGGGGCGGCGCCTTCGGGTCTCCAGATCACGAGCAGCTTGCCGATATGCTGGACAGGCGCGGCGTTCAGGCGATCGCAGATTTCGTCGTAGACGGCGACGCGCGCTTCGCGTTCGTCGCCGAACACACGGACCTTGATGAGCTGGTGCGCTTCGAGGTGCACGTTGATCTCTTTCAGCACGGCATCGGTCAGACCCTCCGCGCCGACGAGCACGACGGGCTTGAGCGCATGGGCCTGGGAGCGCAGATCGGCGCGCTCGACGGGGGAGAGTTTAAGAGCTGGCATGAGAAATTTGGGACTCGACTAAAATGTGGGCGGCGTAAGGATGATTGTGCGCGAGGCGGTGTGGACACGCCGACGCGAAAGCGCTCGGCTTGCGCCGGATCTGCGGCGCATCGATCGCGCCACTGCCCACCAGAAACAGAAGAGGCCGGATGCCCGGGTTTCGGAGCGCAAAAGCACCGAGGACCGGTCCGGCCGACAAGACGCGTATTATCCGCTAAAAGCCTCGCGCGATGCAGCAAAATACGCACCGGGCGCGCTGACTGCGCGCCACATGAGCTCAGTTTGAATGGCAAAGAACCGTTTTAATCATTCGTGGTTGCACGACCACATCAACGATCCCTACGTGAAGATGGCGCAGCGCGAGGGCTATCGCGCGCGCGCGGCGTACAAGCTGAAGGAAATCGACGAGCAGGACAAGCTCATCAAGCCGGGGCAGGTCATCGTCGATCTCGGCTCGACGCCCGGCAGCTGGAGCCAGTACGCGCGCAACAAGCTCGCGCTGGGCGCGAAGCGCGACGCCGAGCGTCAGGGCGGCATCGACGGCACGATCATCGCGCTGGATATTCTGCCGATGGAGCCGATTGCGGACGTCACGTTCATTCAGGGTGACTTCCGCGAGGACGAGGTGCTCGCGCAGCTCGATGAAATCGTCGGCGAGCGTCAGGTGGACCTTGTAATTTCCGACATGGCCCCCAACCTCTCAGGCGTGGCGAGTGCGGATGCCGCGCGCATCGAGCATCTCTGCGATCTGGCGCTGGAGTTCGCGCAGAACCATCTGAAACCGGACGGTGCGCTGCTGGTCAAATGTTTTCACGGCAGCGGATATAGCCAGATCGTCGAGAAGTTCAAGCACCAGTTCAAAGTGGTTGCGCCGCGCAAACCCAAGGCCTCTCGCGACAAATCGTCGGAGACTTTTATTCTCGGGCGGCGGCTCAAGCATCCGAACTGACCGGCCGGCTCAAGGGATTCGGCGAAATTCTGCGATATTTTCGCGGATTATGCCGAAAAAGGTCCGTCTTCCGCTATATGTGCGGTAGATAAACCTTATGGCAGGTGTTAGCGGTCTGGATTAGAATGCTTTCGTGGCGTCGCAAGGTTCATGTAGGCGCCCGTCTATGAGTGAGGAGTGGTGCTTTGAACAACAATATGTTCTCTAAAGCGGCAGTGTGGCTCGTGATCGCACTGGTGCTGTTTACGGTGTTCAAGCAGTTCGATAAGCCCCGCGTCCAGGAAGGTGTGTCCTATTCGCAGTTCATGGACGACGCGAAGAACGGCAAAGTCAAGAACGTCACCGTTCAGGGCCGCAATCTAACGGTCACTCCGAGCGACGGCCAGAAATACCAGATCGTGTCGCCCGGCGACATCTGGATGGTCGGCGATCTGATGAAATATGGCGTTCAGGTCAGCGGCAAGGCTGACGATGAACCGAATGCGCTCGTCTCCGCGCTCTATTACCTCGGGCCGACGATCCTGATCATCGGCTTCTGGTTTTACATGATGAGGCAGATGCAGGGAGGCGGCAAAGGCGGGGCGTTTTCTTTCGGCAAGTCGCGAGCGCGGCTGATCGACGAGAACAACAACGCAATCAATTTCACCGACGTCGCGGGCTGCGACGAAGCGAAGGAAGAAGTCTCCGAACTGGTGGACTTCTTGCGCGATCCGCAGAAATTCCAGAAGCTGGGCGGTCGCATTCCGCGCGGCGTGCTGCTGGTCGGCCCTCCGGGTACGGGTAAGACGCTGTTGGCGCGCGCCATTGCGGGCGAAGCGAAGGTGCCGTTCTTCAGCATCTCGGGTTCGGACTTCGTGGAAATGTTCGTCGGTGTCGGCGCGGCTCGCGTGCGCGACATGTTCGAGCAGGCGAAGAAGCATGCGCCGTGTATCGTGTTCATCGACGAAATCGACGCTGTCGGCCGCCATCGTGGCGCCGGCATGGGCGGCGGAAACGACGAGCGCGAGCAGACGCTGAATCAGATGCTTGTCGAGATGGACGGCTTCGAGGCGAACTCCGGCGTCATCGTGATCGCCGCGACGAACCGTTCCGACGTGCTCGACAAGGCGCTGCTGCGCCCGGGCCGTTTCGACCGCCAGGTTTATGTCGGTCTGCCGGATATCCGTGGCCGCGAGCACATCATGAAGGTGCACCTGCGCAAGGTGCCGATCGCGAACGACGTGGACGCTTCGGTCATCGCACGCGGCACGCCGGGTTTTTCGGGCGCGGATCTTGCGAACCTCGTGAACGAAGCTGCGCTGTTCGCGGCGCGCCGAGGCAAGCGCATCGTCGAAATGCAGGACTTCGAGGACGCAAAGGACAAGATCTTCATGGGTCCGGAGCGCAAGTCGGCTGTGATGCGTGAAGAAGAGCGTCGAAATACGGCGTACCACGAATCCGGTCACGCGGTGGTAGCGAAGCTGCTGCCGCATGCCGACCCGGTGCACAAAGTCACGATCATGCCGCGCGGCTGGGCGCTGGGCGTGACCTGGCAGCTGCCTGAGCATGATCGCGTGAATCTGTATCGCGACAAGATGCTCGAGGAAATCGCAATTCTGTTCGGTGGCCGGGCAGCGGAAGAAGTGTTCCTGAACTCGATGTCCACCGGCGCTTCGAACGACTTCGAGCGCGCGACGAAGATGGCTCGCGACATGGTGACGCGTTACGGCATGTCGGATGTGCTCGGCACGATGGTCTACGTCGATACCGAAGAAAACGGCATGTTCGGCAAGATGGGCGCGAAGTCGGTGTCCGAAGCCACGCAACAGAAGGTCGATGCGGAAATCCGCCGCATTCTGGACGAGCAATACGCGCTCGCCCGCAAGCTGCTGGAAGACAATCGCGACAAGGTCGAAGCGATGACCAAGGCGCTGCTCGAGTGGGAAACGATCGACGCCGACCAGATCGGCGACATCATGTCGGATCGTCCGCCGCGTCCGCCGAAGAACATGCCGCCTCCGTCGGGCGATACGCCGTCGGGTGGCAGCAGCGGCAATGAGGTCAAGCCGGGCAACGCGCCGGCAACGGCCTGAGTATCCTGCATGAGTTCATGGGCCGGTGTGCACTGCACGCCGGCCCATTTTCACTTTATGGCCTCCGTTTTAATGAGGTGCTGAACTTGACGCCAGATGGCCTCTGATTTCGATCTTGGCCGAACCGGGCGTCGACTTCGTTTCCGTTCCCCGTTTCGTTCTACTCGCTTGACCACATCAATCTCATCCCCGCATTCAGCAGCGCCGTTTCAGTGCGGACGCTTCACGCTGACGTTCGAACGCCCGCTCGTCATGGGCATTCTCAACATTACGCCGGACTCGTTTTCGGACGGCGGCCGTTTCGTCGCCCGCGACGCCGCCCTCGCGCGCGCCGAGCAGATGCTTGCCGAAGGCGCCGACATGATCGATATCGGCGGCGAATCCACACGTCCGGGTGCGCCGCCCGTGCCGCTCGACGAAGAGCTGGAGCGCGTCGTACCGATCGTCGAGGCGCTGCGCGGCATGCGTGTTCCGCTTTCCGTCGATACCTACAAGCCCGCCGTGATGCGCGCCGCGCTCGACGCCGGTGCGGACATGATCAACGACATCTGGGGGCTGCGTCAGGAAGGCGCCGTCGACGCGGTGAAGGACAGCAACTGCGGGCTATGCGTGATGCACATGCTCGGGGAGCCGCGCACGATGCAACTCCACGACCCGGTGTACGAGGACGTCGTCGCCGAGGTGCGGGCATTCTTCGCGGCGCGCGTCGCGGCGCTCGCCCATGCGGGCATTGTGGCCGAGCGCGTCAGTCTCGATCCGGGTTACGGCTTCGGGAAGACCGTCGAGCATAATTATTCGTTGCTCGCGAATCTGACGGCTACGTCGCCTGCCGGGACGAATTTTCCGTTGCTCGCGGGCATGTCGCGCAAGTCGATGCTCGGTGCAGTCACCGGGCGCGGTGCAGGCGAACGGCTCGCCGCGAGTGTCGCCGCTGCGGTCTGTGCGGCCGAGCGTGGTGCGGCGATCATCCGCGTTCACGATGTCGCCGAGACCGTCGATGCGCTGAAAGTCTGGCAGGCCACAAAGAATGCGGCTCGGAATGGGCATTATTGACACCTGGCCTCATTCATCAGGAATTTAGGCGCAGGCGCGCGCCGATAGAACTCATTAACTATAAATCGCGGACCGATAAGAGGCGCCCTATGGTCGCGAGGAGGGTCAAGTAATAATGGCACGCCAATATTTCGGAACAGATGGCATCCGCGGTCGCGTCGGCGTCGCGCCGATCACGCCGGATTTCGTACTCAAGCTCGGCTATGCGGCCGGGAAGGTGCTCGCGGGCGCTGATCGCGCGCAGCAGAAAAAGGGCAATCGCCCGACGGTGCTGATCGGCAAGGACACGCGCGTATCGGGCTACATGCTCGAAGCGGCGCTGGAGTCGGGTTTCTCGGCGGCGGGCGTCGACGTCATGCTGGCCGGCCCGATGCCGACGCCGGGCGTCGCGTATCTGACGCGCGCGCTGCGGCTGTCGGCGGGTGTCGTGATCAGCGCGTCGCACAATCCGTACAACGACAACGGCATCAAGTTCTTTTCCGCGGACGGCAACAAGCTGCCCGACGAAGTCGAACTCGAAATCGAGCGCCAACTCGAGCAACCGATGGAATGCGCGCCGTCCGAGCGTCTCGGCAAGGCGCGGCGTCTGGACGATGCAGGCGGACGCTACATCGAATTCTGCAAGAGCACGTTCCCCGCGAGCTTCGACCTGCGCGGGCTGAAGCTCGTCGTCGATTGCGCGCACGGCGCAGCGTACGACGTCGCGCCGCACGTTTTCCACGAGCTCGGCGCCGAAGTCGTGTCGATCGGCGTGTCGCCGAACGGCTTCAACATCAACGATGGCGTGGGCGCGACCGCCCCGGACGCGCTCGTGCGCGCGGTGGTCGAGCATGAGGCCGATATCGGCATCGCGCTCGATGGCGACGCGGATCGCCTGCAGATCGTCGATTCGTCCGGCCGTCTCTATAACGGCGACGAACTGCTCTATGTGCTGGTCAAGGATCGCATCGCGACCGATGGCAAGGTGGAAGGCGCGGTCGGCACGCTGATGACGAACATGGCCGTTGAAGTGGCGCTGAAGGAGGCGGGCGTGCAGTTCGTGCGCGCGGCGGTCGGCGACCGCTATGTGCTCGAGAAACTGCGCGAGAACGGCTGGCTGCTGGGCGCGGAAGGCTCGGGGCACATCCTGTCGCTGGATCGTCATTCGACCGGCGACGGCATCGTCTCCGCGCTGCTCGTGCTGGCGGCCATCCAGCGCAGCGGCAAGTCGCTCGCCGAGTTGCTCCACGGCGTCAGCCTGTTCCCGCAGAAGCTGATCAACGTGCGCATGAGTTCGGGCGCGGACTGGAAAGGCAGCGACGCGATTCGTCGCGCAGTCGAGCAAGCCGAGCAATCGCTCCAATCACACGGGCGGGTCTTGATTCGCGCATCGGGAACCGAGCCGGTCCTGCGTGTGATGGTAGAAGCCTCGGCGCAGCAGGATGCGGTTCGTTACGCGGAAACGATTGCGCAGGTGGTGAAAGAAGCGACTTCGTAGCCGTTTACTGAAACTCGTCACATTCGCTAAAAAGCGGGCTTCGGCCCGCTTTTTTATTTGCATCGACACCTTGACAAATCGGGCGTGCTCAAACTTTCAGCGCGTAAGCAGAATGACATGTTTGCTTCACGATAAGTCATATTACTGTCACAGACTCCTCCTATATTTCGCGGTGTCGTCTCACACGCACTCACGACACACGCTCAATATCCTGGAGATTAAGAATGAAATTGATGCAAACCGCGCTGGCCGGCCTGATTGGTGCAGTGTTCGCCATCTCCGCTCAAGCAGCCGACATCACCGGCGCGGGTTCCACCTTCGCAGCGCCGATCTACACCAAGTGGGCGGACGCCTATCAGAAAACGGGCGGCGGCAAGGTGAACTACCAAGGCATCGGCTCGTCGGGCGGCATCAAGCAGATCGTCGCTAAGACAGTGGATTTCGCAGGCTCGGACGCTCCGCTGAAAGATGACGAACTCGCGAAGGACGGCCTGTTCCAGTTCCCGACCGTCGTTGGCGGCGTGGTGCCGGTGATCAACGTGCCGGGCGTGAAGGCCGGCGAAGTGACGCTGTCCGGCCAGGTGCTCGGCGACATCTACCTGGGCAAGATCAAAAAGTGGAACGACCCGGCGATCGCCGCGCTGAACCCGAAGGTCAAGCTGCCCGATACCGACATCGCCGTCGTGCGCCGCGCTGACGGTTCGGGCACCAGCTTCATCTGGACGAACTACCTGTCGAAAGTGAACGCGGACTGGAAGTCGAAGGTCGGCGAAGGTTCGACGGTCAACTGGCCGACGGGCACCGGCGGCAAGGGCAACGACGGCGTCGCGGCATTCGTGCAGCGTCTGCCGGGCGCGATCGGCTACGTCGAATGGGCGTACGCGAAGCAGAACAAGATGACCTACGTCGGCATGAAGAACTCGGCTGGCACGGTCGTCGAGCCGAAGACCGATACCTTCAAGGCAGCGGCTGCAGGCGCGGACTGGTCGAAGTCGTTCTACCAGATCCTGACGAACGAGCCGGGCAAGGACGCATGGCCGATCGTCGGCGCGACTTTCGTGCTCCTGCACGCAACGCAGGAGAAGCCGGCACAAGGCACGGAAACGCTGAAGTTCTTCGACTGGGCGTTCAAGAACGGCGGCCAGGCTGCGAACGATCTCGACTACATCTCGCTGCCGGAATCGGTTGTCGCCGAGATCAAGACGCAGTGGAAGGCGAAGGTCAAGGACGCATCGGGCAAGTCGGTTGCTGAGTAACGGCAGTACGCATGGTTGGAAACTGTCCTAAGCTTCTGAAGCCTCGGACAGTCAGTATCAAAGAAAGCCGCGCGGCGGGCCGATGGGCCGGTCGCGCGGTCTGACACGTAGCGAAACCAAGGCTCCCATGTCGGACATCAACTTATCGTCGGCCGTGCCGGCAGCGCATACGCAGCGCGCGCCGAGCCGTCTCGGCGACATCATTTTCGGCGGAGTGACACGGCTCGCGGCTGTGGTCACGCTGCTCCTGCTCGGTGGCATCATCGTTTCGCTGATCATCGCATCGATGCCGACCATCCAGAAATTCGGTCTCTCGTTTCTCTGGCGCGCGGAATGGGATCCACCCAGCGAAAGCTTTGGCGCGCTCGTGCCGATCTACGGCACCATCGCGACGTCGCTCATCGCGCTCATCATCGCCGTGCCGGTGAGCTTCGGCATCGCACTCTTTCTGACGGAACTCTCGCCCGCCTGGCTGCGCCGGCCGCTCGGCGTCGCGATCGAACTGCTCGCGGCGATTCCGTCGATCGTCTACGGCATGTGGGGCCTGCTCGTGTTCGCGCCGATCTTCGCGCAATACTTCGAGAAGCCGCTCGGTCATCTGCTCGGCGACGTGCCCGTGATCGGCATGTTCTTCCAGGGCCCGCCGATCGGCATCGGCATCCTGTGCGCGGGCGTGATTCTCGCGATCATGATCATTCCGTATATCGCGTCCGTGATGCGCGACGTGTTCGAAGTCACGCCCGTGCTGCTGAAGGAATCGGCGTACGGCATCGGCTGCACGACGTGGGAAGTAATGTGGAAGATCGTGCTGCCCTATACGCGCGCCGGCGTGATCGGCGGCGTCATGCTCGGCCTCGGCCGCGCGCTCGGCGAGACGATGGCGGTCACGTTCGTCATCGGTAACACGAATTTGCTCGATAACGTCTCGCTGTTCTCGCCGGGCAACAGCATCACCTCGGCGCTCGCGAACGAATTCGCGGAAGCGAGCCCGGGCCTGCATACGTCGGCATTGATGGAACTCGGTTTGATCCTCTTCGTGATCACGTTCTTCGTGCTCGCGCTCTCGAAGCTGATGCTTCTGCGCATGGAACGCGGGGAGGGCCGTAAATAATGAGCCGTCCCGCTACGTTCAACCAGGATCCGGATCGCGTGGAAGCCACGCGTCAGAAGCTGCAGCGCCGCCGCCGCGGCACCAACGCAGTCGCGCTGACGCTCTCGCTCGCCGCGATGGCCTTCGGTCTCATCTGGCTCGTGTGGATTCTCTTCACGACGCTGAAGCTCGGCATCGGCGGCTTGTCGGTCGATCTGTTCACGCAGTCGACACCCCCGCCGAACACCGACGGCGGCGGTCTCGCCAACGCGATCGTCGGCTCGCTGATGCTCGTCGTTCTGGCGACGTGCGTGGGCACGCCGCTCGGCATTCTCGCGGGCGTCTATCTCGCCGAATATGGCCAGAAGCGCTGGCTCGCGAGCGTCACGCGCTTCATCAACGACATCCTGTTGTCGGCGCCGTCGATCGTCGTCGGTCTGTTCGTCTACGCGATCGTCGTCGCGAAGATGGGGCGCTTCTCCGGCTGGGCCGGCGTGATCGCGCTGGGTCTGCTGCAGATTCCGATCGTGATCCGCACGACCGAAAACATGCTGAAGCTCGTGCCGAATGCACTGCGTGAAGCCGCGTTCGCGCTCGGCACGCCGAAGTGGAAGATGGTGATGTCGATCACGCTGAAGGCGTCGGTCGGCGGAATCGTGACGGGCGTGTTGCTGGCCATCGCGCGGATCGCCGGCGAAACCGCGCCGCTGCTTTTCACGGCGCTGTCGAATCAATTTTTCTCGTGGGACATGAATCAACCGGTGGCCAATCTGCCGGTCACGATCTACAAGTTCGCGATGAGCCCGTTCCCGCAGTGGCAATCGCTCGCGTGGGCCGGTGTGTTCCTGATTACGCTCGGCGTGCTGGGTCTGAATATCCTGGCGCGTGCGATCTTCTCGAAGAAATAAGGGTGGAGTGATTCCATGAACATGGTCGAAAGCGGTGTCAACCACCAGGAAAGACAGATCGAGCGCGGCCCGGTGCCGGGCAGCGTGCGCCCGACGCACAGCTCGCAGCCTGCCGACTCGATCAAGCCGAAGATCGAGGTGAATAACCTCAACTTCTTCTACAACAAGTATCACGCGCTGAAGAACATCAATCTGCGCATTCCCGAGAAGAAGGTCACGGCCTTCATCGGGCCGTCGGGTTGCGGCAAGTCCACGCTGCTGCGCACCTTCAACAAGATGTACGCGCTCTATCCGGAGCAGCGCGCCGAAGGCGAGATCCTGATGGACGGCGCGAACCTGCTCGATACGACTCGCGACATTTCGTTGCTGCGCGCGCGCGTGGGCATGGTGTTCCAGAAGCCGACGCCGTTCCCGATGTCGATCTACGACAACATCGCGTTCGGCGTGAAGATGTTCGAGCAACTGTCGCGCTCGGAAATGGATGACCGCGTCGAGTGGGCGCTCACCAAGGCCGCGCTCTGGACCGAAGTGAAGGACAAGCTGCAGCAGAGCGGCTACGGTTTGTCGGGCGGCCAGCAGCAGCGCCTGTGCATCGCGCGCGGCATCGCGATCCGTCCTGAAGTGCTGCTGCTCGACGAGCCGTGCTCGGCGCTCGACCCGATTTCGACCGGGCGCATCGAAGAGCTGATCGCCGAACTGAAAAGCGATTACACCGTCGTGATCGTCACGCACAACATGCAGCAGGCGGCGCGTTGTTCGGACTACACTGCCTATATGTACCTCGGTGAATTGATCGAGTTCGGCGATACCGAAAAGATCTTCATCAAGCCGGCCCGCAAGGAAACGGAAGACTACATTACGGGCCGCTTCGGCTGATGGTCAGCCAGGCGAATACACAAGGCTTAAGGAGCACATATGTCCGATAAACATCTCTCGAGCCAGTTCGACGCCGACCTCAACGCGGTGTCGTCGAAAGTGCTGGAAATGGGCGGTCTGGTCGAGTCGCAGATCATCGCGGCGATGCAGGCGCTGAACGAATTCGACATCGGCATCGCGGATCAGGTGATCGCGGCCGAAGCGCGCCTCAACACGATGGAAGTCGAGATCGACGAGGAGTGCAGCAACATCATCGCGCGCCGTCAGCCGGCCGCGCGCGACCTGCGCCTGTTGATGGCGATCTCGAAGACGATCACGAATCTCGAGCGCGCAGGCGACGAAGCCGAGAAGATCGCGAAGCGCGTGAAGCGCATCAACGAAGATGGCGCGGGCCGCACGGTGAACATCGCCGAGATCAAGCTGTCGGGCGAGATGGCGGTGTCGATCCTGCGCCGCGCGCTCGATGCGTTCGCGCGTCTCGACACGGTCGCCGCCGCTCAGATCGTGCGCGACGACAAGGCCATCGACGATGAATTCCGCGCCTTCGTGCGCAAGCTCGTGACATACATGATGGAAGATCCGCGCACCATTTCCGCGGGCCTCGATTACCTGTTCATCGCGAAGGCCGTGGAGCGTATCGGCGATCACGCGAAGAATATCGCCGAGTTCATCATCTATATCGTGAAGGGCACCGACGTGCGGCATATTTCGCGCGATCAGCTCGAGCGCGAGGCGCTGAGTTAATCGAGCGCAATCGTTTCATTTCAAGCAAAAGGTCAAGAGGTGCCGATGCCCAGCAGTATCCTCGTCGTCGAAGACGAACCCGCGATCTCCGAACTGATTTCGGTGAATCTTCAACATGCGGGACATTGCCCGATTCGCGCATATAACGCGGAGCAGGCGCAGAACCTGATCAGCGACGTGCTGCCCGATCTCGTGTTGCTCGACTGGATGTTGCCCGGCAAGTCGGGCATCGCGTTCGCGCGCGAACTGCGCAATAACGAGCGCACCAAGCACATCCCGATCATCATGCTGACGGCGCGCGGCGACGAGCAGGACAAGGTGCTCGGCCTTGAGATCGGCGCGGACGATTACGTCACGAAGCCTTTCTCGCCGAAGGAACTGATGGCGCGCATCAAGGCGGTTCTGCGCCGCCGTGCGCCGCAATTGACCGAAGACGTGGTCGCGATCAACGGACTGCGACTCGATCCGGCGACGCATCGCGTGGCGGCGAGTCATTCGGGCAACGACATCAAGCTCGATCTCGGCCCGACCGAATTCCGGCTACTGCACTTCTTCATGACGCATCCGGAGCGCGTGCACAGCCGTACGCAATTGCTGGATCAGGTGTGGGGCGATCACGTGTTCGTCGAAGAGCGCACGGTCGATGTTCACATCAAGCGTCTGCGTGCCGCGCTCAAGCCGGCAGGTTGCGATGCTATGATCGAGACGGTGCGCGGCAGCGGATACCGCCTTGCGAAGAGCGCCTGAGGTCCGGTTCAACGCTATCCGTTTCGACTTGCCGCATCAACGACACTCAGACTCACCGACAACATGAACATCATCTGGACGCGTGCAATCGTGTCCCTCGCGCTGCTCGCCGCGCTCAGCGCCGCGATCGGCGCATTCGTCGGCGTGCGCATCGCGCTCGCCTTCGCGGTGCTCATGCTCGTCGTGCAAGGCTTCTTCATCACGTATCACATGCAGCGCCTGTGGCGCCTGCTCGAAGCGCCGGTCTACGGCGAGGTGCCGAGCGCGCTCGGCATCTGGGGTGAGATCTACTATCGCCTGCACAAGCTCGCGAAGCGCTGGCACGCGCAAGTGCGCCAGGTCGAGCAACAGCATGCGCGCTTCATTCAGGCGATCCAGGCGTCGCCGAACGGTGTCGCGATGCTCGACGATCACGATCAGATCGAGTGGTGCAACGCCATTGCCGAGAAGCACTTCGGGCTCGATTCGAAACGCGACTTGCGCCAGCACATCACGCACCTCGTGCGCCATCCGGATTTCGTCCGCTATCTCAACGCGCACCACTATGAAGAGATGCTCGTGATGCGCGGCATGGGCGCGAGCCGCAAATACACGGTGTCGGTGCAGGTCTTTCCGTATGGCGACAACCGCAAGCTGATTCTCACGCAGGACATTACCGAGCTGGAGCGCACGGATTCGATGCGCCGCGATTTCGTGGCCAATGTCTCGCACGAGTTGAAGACGCCGCTGACGGTGCTATCGGGCTTTCTCGAAACCATGCGCGAGTTGCCGCTCGACGAAGCCGATCGCATGCGCTACCTCGACATGATGGAGCAGCAGGCGTCGCGCATGCAGAACATCGTGCGCGATCTGCTCGTGCTCGCCAATCTCGAAGGCGATATGCGTCCGCCGGGCGATGAGCTTCTCGATATGCGCGCGGTGATGCGTCATCTGGAAGACGACGCGAACAATCTGTCGAACGGGCGGCATCGCATTACGTTCCATTGCGACGATGCGCTGACGGTCGCGGGCGTCGAGACGGAAGTGATGAGCGCGCTCGGCAATCTGGTTACGAACGCGGTGCGCTATACGCCTGACGGCGGAACGATCGAAGTGACCTGGCAGCGCATGAAGGATCGCGCGGTGTTCACGGTGCGGGATAGCGGGCTCGGGATTCCAGCGGAGCATATTCCGCGTTTGACCGAGCGTTTCTATCGGGTGGATCGGAGCCGGTCGAGGGATACCGGGGGGACAGGGCTTGGGCTTGCCATCGTCAAGCATGTGCTGCAACGGCACAATGCGGAGCTCGATGTGAAGAGCGAGGTCGGGAAGGGGAGTATGTTTATCGTGCGGTTTCCGGGGTCGCGGACGGCGTTGAGGAAGTCGCTGGCAGCGTGATTTGGGTTTTGTTGGCTTTGGCTTTGGCTTTCGCCGGATCCCGTGTTCGCGTCGGTCTATTGGCACTGCCCCTGTGCGGGGCGGCAGTCACTTTCTTTGCTGCTGCAAAGAAAGTAACCAAAGAAAGCAGCTTCTCCCATCCAAAGTACTCCACACCGGCCGCGGCACAGGCGATTGGCTGAATGGGACGGCAGTAGCGAGTGCCCCCGCAAGCAGAACACGGCTTGGCTCGCGCACGGTCTGACAAGCTGGTAATTTGAGGGCGCTGGTTCAGCACGAAAGAGCTTCGGCACAGCGCTACGCGCTGCCGCCGGGCCTGCAAGGGAAACCAACTAGGGGCAATTGTAGTGAGATGGAAGCGTTAGCAAAGAAGCACGCGCATCCCCGATGAACCGGTCGGCCGCGAAGCGGGCCGGAGCTATTTCGTGCTGAACCAGCAAGGATCGCGGTGCGATGGGACAGACCGTGCGCGATCCAAGCTGCGTTCCGTTTTGAGGGCACTCGCTACAGGCGGACCATTAGGCCAATCGCCTGTGCCGGGGCCGGCGTGGAGTACTTTGGATGGGGATAGCTGCTTTCTTTGGTTACTTTCTTTGCAGCAGCAAAGAAAGTGACTGCCGCCCCGCACAGGGGCAGTGCTAATAGACCGACGCGAACACGAGATCCGACGAAAAAACCAAACCAAAGATCAAGAACAAAACTTAGCAAGCAATCCCAACTGCGCATTGCGAATAGACTTCCCCGGACGACGCTTCCGATAGTGCCCATCGCTTTGCATGACCCACGCCGATTGATTGTCCCCGAGACACACCGACAATCCTTCCGCAATCACCCGCCGCTTCAACCGACGATCGCGAATCGGAAACGCCACTTCCACGCGTCGGAAGAAGTTCCGGTCCATCCAGTCGGCGCTCGACAGAAACACATCTTCTTTGCCGTTCGCATAGAAATAGAAGATGCGATGATGTTCGAGAAACCGCCCGACGATCGACCGGACAGTGATGTTCTCCGACAGATCCTCCACACCCGGCTTCAACGAACACACGCCGCGCACGATCAGATCGATCTTCACGCCCGCATGCGAGGCCTCATACAGCGCGGCAATGACCGTAGGTTCCAGCAAGGCATTCATCTTCGCGACGATGCGCGCACGCCGTCCCGCACGCGCATGCTCGGCTTCGGCGCGGATCGCATCGATCAGCTTCGCGTGCAGCGTGAACGGCGATTGCCACAACTGATGCAGCGGAATTTCACCGCCGATGCCCGTCAACTGCTGGAAAACGTGATGCACGTCCTCGCACATCTCCTGATCGGACGTCATCAGGCCGAAGTCGGTGTAGAGACGCGCCGTGCGCGGATGGTAATTGCCCGTGCCCAGATGCGCATAGCGCTTCAGCACCAGCTTGCCGCCTTGCGACACGCGCCGCACGATCAGCATCATCTTCGCGTGGCACTTGTGGCCGACGACGCCATACACCACATGCGCCCCGACCGCCTCGAGCTGCGACGCCCAGTTGATGTTCGTCTCTTCGTCGAAGCGCGCGAGCAGTTCCACGACGACCGTCACTTCCTTGCCGTTACGCGCGGCCTGCATGAGCGCGTCCATCAGCGGCGAATCCGTGCCGGTGCGATAAATGGTCTGCTTGATCGCGACGACCTGCGGATCCTTCGCGGCCTGCAGCAGCAACTCCAGCACCGGCTGAAAACTCTCATACGGATGATGCAGCAGAATGTCGCCCTGATCGACCGCATCGAAAAGATTCGACGTGTTCGCGATCACCTTCGGCACCGACGGAATGTGCGGCACGAACTTGAGATCGGGACGATCGACCATTTCGGGCAACTGCATGAGCCGGACGAGATTCACCGGCCCGTTCACGCGATACAGATCGCGTTCGCTCAACTGACCTTCGTCGAGCAGACGCCGCACGAGATGCGGCGGCGTTTCCGCCGACACTTCGAGACGCACCGCGTTGCCCAGATGCCGCGCGGGCAATTCGCCCTGCAGCGCGACCCGCAGATTGGTGATTTCGTCCTCGTCGACGAAAAGCTCGCTGTTGCGCGTGATGCGAAATTGATTGCAACTGCGCACGACGAGATGCGGGAACAGTTCGTTCACGAAGTGCTGCATGAACGAGCTCAGCAGCACGAAGCCATGCGGATAACCCGAAAGCGCCTCGGGCATGCGCACGAGACGCGGCAGCGCGCGCGGCGCCTGCACGATGCCCATCATCGCCTGGCGGCCGAAAGCGTCGGTGCCTTCGAGTTCGACGACGAAGTTCAGGCTCTTGTTCAGCACGCGCGGAAACGGATGCGCGGGATCGAGTCCGATCGGCGTGAGTACCGGCAGGAGTTCGTTATGAAAATAATTGCGCGCCCATGCGGTCTGCTGCTCGGTCCAGTCCTCCGCGCCGTGGAAGTAGATGCCTTCCATTTCGAGCGCGGGCAGCACGATGTCGTGCAACATCGAGTATTGCTGGCGCACGAGCCGTTGCGCGCGTTCGGAGACGAGATCGTAGACATGCTGCAGCGACATGCCGTCCGGCGAGAGCGCACCGGAATTGTCGCGCATCTGCTCTTGCAGACCCGCCATGCGGACTTCGAAGAATTCGTCGAGGTTGCTGCTGGTAATGCAGATGAAGCGCAGGCGTTCCAACAGGGGAACCGTCGTATCGGCGGCTTGCGCGAGGACGCGCTCGTTGAAACCTAATATGCCCAGTTCGCGGTTGAATAGCGGATAGCGTATGGACATCGGAGGGAGGGAAGGTGTCTCGATCAGATGGGCAAGGGAACTCTCGGATGCTCTCACAGTATGGTGTATTTTTTATGACAGAACGAATGTCACAAATTCTACTCACAATGCGGATAGCGTCGCTAGCGCGAAAGCGCGGTTCCGAACGGGACGGCAGGGCCGTGCGCCAACCCGGCATAGAATAGAATTCGTGCGCTGCAACAGCGCCGCTGTGACAGTGCCCCTCCCACTTCACGATTTCTGGATATCCGATGGTCACACATCCCCATCTACTTGCCGCGGTCGACCTCGGATCGAACAGTTTCCGGTTGATCGTCGGGCGGGTCGAGGAAACGCCCGCCGGCAGCCAGATCTATCAGGTCGACGCGCTGCGTGAGCCCGTTCGTCTCGGCGGCGGCCTGTCGAAGGACAAGATGCTGGACCGCGCATCGCAGGTGCGTGGCTGGGACGCCTTGAAGCGTTTCGGCGAGCGTCTGCGCGATTTTCATCCCGATCAGGTGCGCGCCGTCGCCACCAACACGCTGCGGGTCGCGAAGAACGCCCACGACTTTCTCGTCGAAGCGGAAGCGGCGCTCGGTTTCCCGATCGAAGTCATCGCCGGACGCGAGGAAGCGCGCCTCATCTACGCGGGCGCCGCGCATTCGGTGCCCGCGAGCGCCGGCAAGCGGCTCGTGGTGGATATCGGCGGCGGCTCGACGGAATTCATCATCGGCTCGCATTACACGCCGATCCACATGGAAAGTCTCTATATCGGCTGCGTGAGCCACAGCCGCCAGTTCTTTCCGGCGGGCAATGTCGACGAATACACGATGCGTCAGGCCGAACTCGCCGCCAAGCGTGAGATCCAGATCATTTCGAGCGAATACAAGGGGACCGGCTGGGATCAGGCGATCGGCTCGTCGGGCACGGCGCGCGCGCTCGCCGAACTGATCGAGGCGAACGGCTTCAACGACGAAGGCATCACGCATGGCATCTCGCGCGGCGGGCTGGAGAAGCTCAAGCGCGCGCTCATCAAGGCGGAGAACGTGAACCGGCTGAAGCTCGTCGCGCTGAAGCCCGATCGCGTGCCGGTGCTGGCGGGCGGCCTGTCGATCATGCTCGGCGTGTTCGAGGAGCTGGGCATCGAATATGCCGATACGACCGATGCCGCGCTGCGCCTCGGCGTCCTCTACGATCTGCTCGGGCGTTCGCAGCATCAGGACATGCGCACGGTGACGGTCGAAGGCTTCAAGCGCCGTTATGGCGTCGATGGCGCGCAGGCCGAGCGCATCGGCGAACTGGCGATCAGCTTCTACGACCAGCTCGGCGAACCCGACGAAGACGTGCGCGAGGAAAACCGCATGTTTCTCGCGTGGGCCGCCTCGCTGCACGAAATCGGCTTGTCGATTGCGCACAGCGCCTATCACAAGCATTCCGCGTATATCGCGAGCAACGCCGACATGCCGGGCTTCTCGCGCACCGATCAGGCGCGTCTCGCCGCGCTCGTGCTCGGCCACGCGGGAAAGCTCGGCAAGCTCGCGCAGGCGCGTGACATCGAATGGACGCTGCTCTTCTGTCTGCGGCTGGCGGCGCTGCTGTCGCGCCGCCGCACGGATGTCGGACTGCCGGGCATCGAGGTGAGAAGGGCGGCCGGCGGTTTCGAGGTCCATCTGCCGAACGAGTGGGTGACCAACAATCCGCTCACCGATTACAGCCTCGTTCAGGAAGCGATGGAGTGGGAAAAGATCGGCAGGCCGTATCGCGTGGTATACACCGGCGACTGATTTCACTGCCGCAAAAAAACGAGGCCCCGCCGGATGGACGGGGCCTCGTGCGTTTGAGGGCTTCAGCGCCCCTGCATGTCGCCGATGAAATGCCGCGCGTAACGCGCGTTGATCTCGGCAAGGCGGAAGAGCGTGAGGAAGTCGGCGGTGTTGAAATCGGGATCCCAGGCGGGCGCGCCGCAAATCTTCGCGCCGAGCCGCAGATAACCCTTCACCAGCGGCGGCGGGCTCACGTTTGCGCCGGTGCGCAATTCCTCGACGGGCAGCGGCGTATGCGGGAAGGCGCGATATTCGGGCGCGGTGAGCGCATCGGCCGGCAGCGAGGTGTAGAGATTCGCCGCGTAGTGGCCGCCGTCGATCATGCCGACGCTCGCGCAGCCGAGCATCGTTTCGTAGCCGTTTTGCATCATGTAGGCGGCAAGGCCGCCCCACAGCGACATGATCACCGCGCCGTTGCGATAGTCCGGATGCACGCACGAGCGGCCGACTTCGACGAGCTTCGGCCGCAGATGCGTGAGGCGCGACACGTCGAACTCGCTTTCGGCGTACAGGCGGCCGATGCGCGCGGCCTGATGCGGCGGAAGCACGCGATACGTGCCCACCACCTGCAGCGTGTCGAGATCGCGCACGAGCAAGTGATCGCAATAGGCGTCGAAGGCGTCGACATCGAGGCCAGCGGGGCCGGAAAGACGCGCGCCCATTTCTTCGGAGAACACGCGGTAGCGCAGGCGCTGCGCGTCGCACAGGGCGTCGTCGTCACGCGCCCACGCGACTTGCAGGCGCTCGCGGCCCGTATTCGTTTCCAACGTGCGCGGAAGGTGGCGGCGCGAATCGAGCGAGAGCGATGACGCTCCGAGTTGCAGGAAAGGCGTCGGCAAATCTTGCATTGGCGTTCCTCGACAGGACGTTGCTATGGCTTCAAGTCCTCGCCAATGTAGTAATGCACGGTGACGCTCGCATGGCATCGCAATGACGTTTCGATGAAACGACATCCGGATGAACGCGAGCTTACGGCCCTCAGAGCAGGTCCGGATTGACCACCGCGCGCAGCACGACCTGGCCGTCGCCGCCGCGCGTGCGTCCCTGGAACCACCAGATGCCCGACTTCTTGATCGGCCATTCTGCTTCGTGGCCGGTCATGAGGAGTGCGGCGACGCGGCCGAGCGTCGGTTGATGCCCGATGACGACGACCGTCTCCGCGACGCCGTCCGGCCAGCCCGCCGCATCGAGCACGGCCCGCGCGCCGTTGCCGGGCGCGAGCCCGTCCACCACGCGATAGCGGTCGCCGAAGGCTTCGGCGGTCTGGATCGTGCGCGTCGCGGGACTGGCGAGCAGCACGGCGTCATCGTCGACACGCGACTTCAGCCACTTCGCGATGCCTTGCGCCTGCTTGCGTCCGCGCGGCGTGAGCTGCCGCGCGAGATCGCTCGCCGCCTGTTCTTCCGCTTCGGCGTGTCGCCACAGAATGAGGTTCATCGATCGTCTCCGGGTGATGAGGTTTGTTGTTGGATGACCAGAAAGATGCGTGCCCGCGTCGGGCATTGCGCATGCGCGGCAGGCAAGTTACAATCTGCGGCTCGTCGGAGCGTAGCGCAGCCTGGTAGCGCATCTGATTTGGGATCAGAGGGTCGAAGGTTCGAATCCTTTCGCTCCGACCACGATACACGAAGGGGTTACAAGTTACGGCTTGTAACCCCTTTGTCTTTTCTACGCTCGCCCGGGAGTCTCATGCTGCGTATCGTTTCCGCCCTCGTCTGCGCCGTATTCTTCACGCTCGGCCTCGCCGCCTGCGCGGAGCCTTCCCATTCCAGACACGAACCGCAGGATCCGCCCGACTACAAGGGTGTGCCCACGGACATGACGCCGCCATCGATGATCACCGATCCGGCCAAGCCTCAGTAGACGCCGCAAAAGGCGAAGCCCCGATGCGGGCACATCGGGGCTTCTGACCCGCGCCGGCCGTTCGCGCGGAGATCGGGCACGGGCTGACGCCAGTCTAGGAATATCTGCGTCGCTTGACTGTATGCGCTTGTGTCGGAGCGTAACGGGATGTGCAGAGCGGCGGCGCTCGATGCTTTCGGGCAGTCAGCCCGCCTGTCACTGCTTGCAGCGGATCACCATCGAGCGATTCTTGATATTCGCGCCGAAAATCCCGCCCACGGTGCCACCGGCGGTCGCCCCGTTGTCGGCGTCCTTGGAAATCACGTCGTAGCCGTACGCGCCGCACATTTCACCCGCCTGCTTGTAGCACGCCGCCCAGCTCGTGCTCGCGTCGCCGCCGCTGCAGTTGATCGCGAAGCCCGTGTCGCCCGAAGGCAGGTAGGTCATCGTCGGTCCGCTCGCACAGCCGGCGAGTGCGCCAGTCAACGCCAGAGCCGCGCCGAGCGCGGCCGTGTTCATCCTCATCTTCAATCTCATCGATCTTCCTCGTAACGTCCGCCGGGCCTTCAGCGCGGCGGCAGATAGCGCGCCGGGTCCGTCGAGCGGCCCATGTAGCGCACTTCGAAATGCAGCATCGTGCGATTGCTGTCGGTATCGCCCATTTCGGCGATTTGCTGGCCCTGCTGCACGGTCTGGCCTTCCTTCACCAGAAGCGCGCGATTGTGGGCGTAGGCGGTCAGATAATCGTCGTCGTGCTTGACGATCAGCATGTTGCCGTAGCCGCGCAGACCGTTGCCGGCGTAGACGACACTGCCGGCCGCGGCGGCGACGACGGGCGTGCCCGCCGCATTGGCGATATCGATGCCCTTCGAGTTTTTGCCGTCGAAGCCGCGAATGACGCTGCCCTGCGCCGGCCACACGAGCGTGACGCCCGGTCCGGCCTTGTTTTGCGACGACGCCTGCGCGCCGGCATCGCTTTTCGCACTGCCGGCGGCCGCCGCACCCGACGAATCCGCGGCGCTCGCGCTGCCCGCCGGCGGTGCGATGCGCAGCACCTGCCCGACCTCGATGGCGTCGGGATTCGTCAGCCCGTTCCAGCGCTTGATGTTTGCGACCGTGGTGCGATTCTCGCGCGCGATCTTGGACACCGTGTCCCCGCGCTCCACCCGATAGAAACCCGGCGCGACCGGCCCCGTTCCGCAAGCGGCCAACACTGCGACGAGCGATGCGCAGACGAGCCGTCGAATTTTGTTATGCAAACCTGACCTCGCAAAGCATCGCCGCGAGCAGTGCACGGCACAGCCGCACGGCGAGTCGAAAGGCAGGATTTTACCGTCTCGGGTTTCCCCGGACAGAAAGACGCCGTTCGCTTCACTCGTCCGGCGTGACGACGAGCCTGAGCGACGCGGTCTCCGTCTTGCCCGGCGCGAGCCAGCGCAGGCCGCGCCCGTTGTGGATGGCGTCGGGCAAACCGATCCACGGTTCGACGCAATAGAAGTCCGAGGTATCCGATTCGGTCCA
Organism: Caballeronia sp. J97; assembly: GCF_905220305.1. Classification (NCBI taxonomy): domain Bacteria; kingdom Pseudomonadati; phylum Pseudomonadota; class Betaproteobacteria; order Burkholderiales; family Burkholderiaceae; genus Caballeronia; species Caballeronia sp. J97. Next base: position 133,793 of record NZ_CAJMZL010000005.1, read on the forward strand.
GGTCGTGACCGCATGCCACGGCACCGAGTCCGGCTGCTGCAATTCGAAGCCGATCGTGCGCTTCAGGCCCGGCAGCTTCAGCAGCATCGGCTCGTCGGACTGCCGCGTGAGGCAGTGAAACGTATCGACGATGCCCGGATCGGCGAGCGAATAGCGCGGCTGGCCCGGCTCGGCTTCGGTGATCGAGCCGTCCGGAAGCTGGCGGCGCCGCTCGGTGTGCGGCAGCTCGACGCTACTCTGCGCGCGCTGATCATGCGGCAGATGAAAGTAGAAATGGTGCCCGGCGTAGTAGGGCAGCGCGACTTCGCCCGGATTCGACGTCGTCAGCTCGACTTCGAGCGTATGGCCGTCGACGATGCGGTACGCCGCCTCGAAGCGGAACGCGAACGGATAGCCGTCGCGGGTCGCGTCGCTGTCGACGAGCGTCATGCGCAGGCCGTGGCCGTAGGCGTCGCGCGTGCAGGAGAAGGGCAGGTTGCGGGCGAAGCCGTGAGTCGGCAGCGCGTGCACGATGCCTTCCGGATCGCGCCATTTGCCGATTTCGCCATCGACGAAATGCCGTCCGAGAAACGGAAAGAGCAGCGGATTGCCGCCGCGAATTTTCGCCGGATTGGACCAGTCGGGCGCGTCGGGCCAGTGGACGACCGGCTCGCCGCCGACCCGCCAGGTCATGAGCCGTCCGCCCGCGCGCGGCGCGAGCCGGATGGCCGCGCCGTCGCGCTCGATTTCGATGACGTCAGTTTCCGGTGACATGATGGCAGGCGCTCCATTGGATGGCGAGTCACCGCGCACGCTCTTGCGGCGCGGCTCGACCCCGACGATTCTGCCTTGGAATTCTGTCCGGAAAAACCCTTTGCGGGAAATTGCGACTGAGCAAGGTTCATGCAATATGTTGTTATAGGACCCCTGTGTGGGGAATCAGACGGACAAGGAGCAAGCATGGATCTGGCGATGGCAATGGGCGTTGCGATGTTCGCCCTCTTCGGCGCGAGCACCGCAATCTTTCTCTACAACCTGAAGGCCTGAGCGGCGGTCGCCGTCCTGCGACTCGGCGCGGCGTTCCGGCACGCGCTTTCTTTCGTATCGCCTATACCCTGCTTGCGATAAATAATCGTTTTGCCGACGATTCGCTGTCGTTGCAATTTGTGTGCGTTCAGCGCTTGGCGCTCGATTTCGCCACCGGCATAATCGGTCCCGTTTGCGCGCCGTTTCGACTCATCCTTCCTGTTCCACATTCCCTGTCTGCCTCGTCGGGCTTCGCGTAATGCGAGGAATGGAACTGCACGGCGCGTCCTTCACCCTCCCCAAAAAAGGACCGACGCGTGACTCTGTGGTTTCTCGTATTCTTGAGCGTGCTCCAGGGCGTAACCGAACTATTTCCGGTCAGCAGTCTTGGCCACACGCTGCTCGTCCCCGGGCTGATCGGCATGCACATCGACAAGCATGCGCCGCAATTGCTTCCCTTCCTCGTCGCGCTGCATCTCGGCACGGCTGTCGCGCTGCTCTGGTATTTCCGCGAACGCTGGATCGCGCTGATCCGCGGCTTTTTCGCGTCGCTCGGCGGGCGCAAGAACGATGACGGCCACATGATGTGGGCGCTCATCATCGGCACGATTCCGACGGGCATCGTCGGCCTGCTGCTCGAAAAGCGGCTCGAGGCCATTTTTCACGATTTGCGGATCGTCGCGGCGGCGCTGATCGTCAACGGCGTGCTGCTGTGGCTGGGCGACCGCCTGCAGAAAAGCCGCGCGACGCAGGCGCCCGAGAAGCTCACGTTCAGGCAGGCGTTCCTGGTCGGTCTGGCGCAGATCGGCGCGTTGATTCCGGGCTTTTCGCGCAGCGGTCTGACGATGATCGCGGGCGTGGGCGCGGGCCTCACGGCGGAGGCCGCGGCGGAATTCTCCTTCCTGCTCGGCACGCCGATCATCTTCGCGGCGGGCGTGCTCGAGTTGCCGAAGCTGTTCCACGCTCCGGGACAACTCGCCGATTCGGTGCTGGGCGGCGTGCTGACCGGCATCGCGGCGTATCTGAGCGTGCGCTTCCTGATGCGCTACTTCGAAGGACACGGCAAGCTCGCGTCGTTTGGCGTCTATTGCGTGATTGCGGGGATTTTCTTCCTCGGCTGGTTCATGATGCATCCGCAGCCGGTTTGACAACTCGGGACAAGGGCGGCGGCGAATGAGGTAAAATCGCCGTCTCTCCAGATCCGCGGCGGATGTTGTCCGTGCCGCGCGCTCCGGTTCTCCGCCCTTAGCTCAGCTGGATAGAGCAACGGCCTTCTAAGCCGTAGGTCACACGTTCGAGTCGTGTAGGGCGGGCCAGTCAGCCTGCGTCGAGCCCAGTCTTTTCGGCTGGGCTTCTTGCTTTTCCGCGCCCCGGTCACACGCGCAGGGCATCGGCATCGCGGATCGAACCCACGATGCTGGCCCGCTTCCTGCCATTCCTGCCCCTGCGTGCGCGCGCGATCCTCGCCATCCCGCGCCCCGCAAAGCATCGGGAAAATTAACCATCTCGTACAAGCAAGCGTGCCGCTCATCGACGGTGCGCCGATGCGTCATCGTGGCGCGCGGTGCGCCACAACGGTGACAGCGCGCGGCCTCATCGCCGAAAGAGGGATGACGTGAACAATCGAGCATACGAAACCAGCCCGGCACAATGCTCGCTATGGAACCGCAAGCAAGCGCGTCTGCAACCGGATTCGCGACGCGTGCTGCTCGCGCTGCCGGAACGCATGCTCGGCGCATCGCTCGTGTCGCTGTTCGAGCTGAAGGGTTTCCCAGCGCGCCTCGCGGTGGATGCATCATCGGTCAGAGGACTGGTCGACGCATGGCGTCCGCACGTGCTTTTTCTCGACACGCGCGTCGGCGGCTGCAGCAACTACGCGCTGGTTCGCGCGCTACGCGAAGCCGATGACGACGCCAGTCGGCTCATCATCGCGATGAGCGGCTTTCTGCCCGAAGAGCCGATCGCGCATCTCAAGGAAGCGGGCTACGACGGGCACTCGCGCCGTCCGTGCCCCGTGTGGCAGATGACCGATCTGCTCGACGAGTTTTTCGCCTGTCACGCCGTCCGTTGAGCGCATCGGGCGCGCCGGTTTGCTGCTGCATCGCGCGTGCATAGCTGTGCGGTCCGAACACGGAATTGAGCGCGATCATCGCGACCAAGCTCGCGGCGAGCATCATCCACGACATCGAGAAGCCGCCGCTCACGTCGCGCACCACGCCTGCGATGACCGGCGCCAGCGCCGCGATGACGAAGCCCACGCCCTGCACGAACGCGACGAGTCGCGCGGCCAGTTCGGGATCGTCGGCGTGATCGAGCGTCAGCACGAGCGAGAGCGCGAACACGCCGCCCAGTCCGCCGCCGAGCAACGCAACGACCGCGAGCGGCGCGGCGAGCGGCGCGACGAGCAAGAGAGCGAAGCCCGCGAGTTGCGCGACGAGGCCGAGCGCGATCCACGGACGACGGTCCTTGCCGCGTCCGAAACGAGCGGCCGCCATCGGCAGCAGCAACGCCGACGATGCCTGGAACACCGTGAGCAGCGCGAGCAGCGCGCCGCTTTCGGTCACGCCGCGGCCGAGTTGCTGGTAGTACGCGGGCATCCAAGCGACGAGGCTCGTATAGCCGCCGTTGACGAGCCCGAAGAAAATCCCGAGCGTCCACGCGCGGCGGTTGCGAAAGAGCGACGGCGCGGCCTTCCCGTGGCGAGCCGATACGGCGCGGGGCGGCGCATCGGCGCGCATCAGCAGCATCCACACCGCGAGCGCGAGCAGCGCCGGCACGGCCCAGAACGCGAGCCCCGCCTGCCATGTCACGCGCGATGCGAGCGCCGGCGTGATGCTCGCGCCGAGTCCGCCGCCCGCCATGATCGACGCGGAATAGAGGCCCATCGCGAAAGGCAGGCGCGCGGCGAAGCGGGTCTTCATCACGCCGGGCAGCAGCGCCTGAATGACCGCGACGCCCGTGCCCGCGATCGCCGCGCTCGCGACGAGCGCAGCCGCGTTCCCCGCGACGAGCCGCCCGGCGCACGCCGCGATGATCGCGATCAGGCCGATCGCCACGCCTCGCGCATTGCCGATCGAGCGTGAGAGCGCGCTCGCGCCGAACGCGCACACGCCCATTGCGACGACGGGCAGGCCGGTCAGCATTGACGCGCCGCGAAACGACAGTCCCGTCGCGTGCAAAATCACGCCCATCAGCGGACTGACGGAGGTGAGCAGCGGCCGCAGATTCAGGCCGATCGCGACGATCACCGCGAGCCACGCAAGGTTCGATGCGCGCGGGCTCATCGCAAAACTGCCGTAGTCGATGGTTTCATGCGCTGAGATCCTCCCTTGGCTTCAAGCGTTTTGGTTGACCATTTTATATATTTTTGGTCAACCAAACATGCGACCGGCCGAATAGGCCGAATTCGTGCGCGGCCGTGCGCTCTCGCTACAATGCGATTCAACGCAAGCACGGCAGGCACCATGGCATCGCGCAACGACCCATCATCGAACGAAATTTCCGCTGAAGAGCGCGTCTACGCGGCGATCACGGCCGCGCTTCTGCATGGCAAGCTCGCGCCCGGCGCGCAGCTCGTCGAGCGTGAACTCGCCGCCGCGTTCGACTGCACGCGCGGCACGATCCGCAAGGTGCTCGCGCGGCTCGGCGCCGAAGGCAAGCTCACGCTGGAGGCGAATCGCGGCGCGTTCGTGCCGTCGCCGACGCCCGCCGATATCCGCGAGGTGTATCGCGCGCGGCAGGTGGTGGAGGCGGGCATTGTCGCGTCCTTGTGCGGCACGCTGACCACGCAGGCGAAGCGCGCGTTGCGGGCTCATGTGAAGGCCGAGCAGCGCGCGCTGAAGGCGGGGAGCGTGACCGAATGCGTGCGTCTGGCGGGCCACTTTCATGTGCTGCTGGCGGAGCTCGCGGGCGCGCCGGACGTGCAGGCGTTCCTCGCGAAGCTCGTCGCGAAAACCGAGCTCTACAAGGCGCTGTTCGATCCGTCGAAGCTGTCGAATTGCTCGTCGGACGAACATGGCCGGCTCGTCGATGCCCTTGAGGAAGGCGCGCTCGATGCCGCCCTCACGGCGATGCGCACGCATATCGACGAACTGGAAGCGCGCGTGCTCGCGCAAGCGGGCGAGGTGCGCACCGACGATCTGGCGACGCTCTTCGCGGGCGCGTGAGCATCGGCGTTTCATTGCCACGCCAGAGCGCCGCTTGCTGCGAGAAGTCGGGCGCGTTGAGGCGAGGCCCGGCAGCGTCGGCAGGTTGAAGCGCTTCAGTACCGGGACAACATCACTCACCGACGGCTACGATCCGGCGAAGGACGAGAACTCGAAAAAGGACATCGGCATCGACGAAATGTAGTCCGCGGCAAACTGAGATAGCGCGGGCAGCCATGCCCGCGCATCATGCTATTCTCGTTGCACCCGATGGCCCGCGGTCCCGCGGTCGATACGCAAGTCGCTGCGAGACGGCCGGCTGTCAACCCATCGCAACGAGGAGAGTCTTCATGCCCATTCGAGATCGAGCGCTCGCTCACGCCTGCGTCCGGACGATCGCCGCCGCCGCGCTCGTCGCCGTGAGCGCGGCCGCATCCGCCGCCAATCTCGGCTTCCTGAACAACACGCCGATCAGCTATATGAAGCAGCGCGACCTGCAGGCGCTCAACGACGCCGCGCAGATCGCGCTCAATACGAAGAAGGACGGCGAATCGCTCGACTGGGACAACAAAGGCACGGGCAATCCGGTCCCGATCAACGGCACGGTGACGCCGCAGGAATCCTTCGAGTCCGACGGGCTCAAGTGCCGCAAGCTCACCCTCGTCGCGCACGCGAAAGGACAGACGCAGACCTGGACGCCGAGCGCCTGCAAGGCGAGCGACGGCAAGTGGAAGCTCAAGAAGCAGTGATGAATCGGAAAAGCGCTCGATGACCGCGCGCAGCGTATCGTGCGGCGTGGTCATCCTCAACGGGCAGGGCGAGGTGCTGCTCTGTCACGCGACCGAGACCACGCACTGGGACGTGCCCAAGGGCGCCGCCGATCCCGGCGAGAGTCCGCGCGAAGCGGCGTTGCGCGAGCTCGTCGAGGAGACGGGCATCGTGCTGCCGGCGGCGCGACTGAGGGATCTCGGACGCTTCGTCTATCGCCGCGACAAGGACCTGCATCTCTTTGCCGTGCGCGTGAGCGAGAGCGAAGTGAAGCTCGAGAACTGCGTGTGCGAATCGTACTTTCCGCGCTACAGCGACGGCACGATGATTCCCGAAATGGATGCGTATCGCTGGGTCAGCCCGGCGGATGTCGACCAGTTCGCGAGCCGCAGCCTCGCGCGCCTGTTCCAGACCACGCTGTCGCTCGCGGCGCTGCACGAGACGCTTTGAGCGCGCGCGATCGGTCGATCAGTCGACCGTGCGGTCGTTGGGATTGGCGAAGAGCGTCTTCATCTCCGACGACATCGGGAATTGCAGGTTCATGCCGTCCGGCGGTATCGGGCGCATGAACCAGGTGTCGTAGAGCTTCGTGGCTTCGCCTGAGCGCTGCATATTGGCGATCACGTCGTCGACGATGCGCTTGAACACCGGGTCGCCCTTTCTCATCATGCAGCCGTACGCTTCGTTCGCAAGCGATGCGCCCGTCACCATGTATTCGTTGCGCGCGGCGCCTTCCTGCGCGATCTTGCCGTAGAGAAGCGGATCGTCCATCACGAAGGCCACCGCGCGGTCCGACTTCAGCGCGGCGAACGCTTCCGCGTGATCGCGCGCGCTGATGATGCGCAGGTTGAGCTTCCGGTCGATGCTCATCTGCCGCAACATGCGCTCGTCCGACGTGCCCGCCGTGGTCGCAACTGTCTTGTTCGCGAGATCGTCGTAATCGCGGATGCCCGACTTCTTCTTCACGGCCATGCGGATGCCGTACTGGAAAAAGCTGTTGGAGAAGGCGACGAGCGAATCGCGCTCGGCCACATGCGCGGTCGAGCCGCACTCCAGATCGACCTGATTGTTCACTACGTACGAGATGCGGTTCGCCGACGTGACCATCACATTCTTGATCGCGAGATTCGGCATGTTGAGGCGCTTCTTGATCTCGTCGACGACTTTCAGCGCGATGTCGTACGAGTAGCCCACCGGCTGCTGCTTCACCGTGTACGAGAACGGCACGGAAGATTCGCGCGTGCCCAGCACGATCGCCCCGTTTTCGACGATCTTGCGCAGTGTGGCGGAAGGCGGCATCTGATCGACGACGGCTTGCGCCGTGGTGAGCCCGGCGGCGGCATGCGCGCCAGTCGATGCGAGCAGGAGCGAGGAGACGAGGGCGGCGCTTCGTTGCGCCCATGCGCGGTGCGCGAAGGAATGCGGCAGCTTCATGATGTCCTCGTTGGAAACGGCGTGCCGTGGGTGCAGAGCGCCGACATCGAGGGCGCCGCGTGGCCGCGCGGCGCCCTGCTTACGCCGATATCAGGCCGGTTTGCCCCAGCTGTCGCGCAGGCTGACGATGCGGTTGAACACGGGCTTGCCCGGCTGCGAATCCACGCGGTCCGCGACGAAGTAGCCGTGGCGCTCGAACTGGAAGCGGTCTTCGGCGTTCGCGTCGCGCGCGCTCGGTTCGAGATAGGCGTTCACGACGCGCTTCGAGTCCGGGTTGAGCGCATCGAGGAACTCCGCGCCGCCCGCGCCGGGCTGCGGCTCCTTGAAGAGGCGGTCATAGAGGCGCACTTCCGCCGCATACGCGCTCGCCGCGCTGACCCAGTGAATCGTGCCCTTTACCTTGTAGCTGTTCGCGCCTTCCGTGCCCGACTTGCTGTCCGGGAAGTAGTTGCAGTGCACGGCGATCACATTGCCGTTCTCGTCCTTGTCCGCGCCGGTGCATTCGACGACGAAGCCGTACTTCAGGCGCACCTTGTTGCCGGGGAAGAGACGGAAATAGCCTTTCGGCGGCGTTTCCTGGAAATCCTCGCGCTCGATCCACAGCTCGCGCGAAAACGGGAATGCGCGTACACCGCGATCCGGATGATGCGGATGCACCGGCGCGCTGCATGCCTCGCTCTGTCCTTCCGGATAGTTGTCGATGATGAGCTTCAACGGATCCAGCACGCAGATCGCGCGCGGGGCCTTGTCGTCGAGATCGTCGCGCAGCGCGCCTTCGAGAATGCTCATGTCGATCCACGAATCGACCTTCGTCACGCCGACGCGCTCGACCATCAAACGGATGCTTTCCGGCGTGAAGCCGCGGCGGCGCACGCCCACGATGGTCGGCATGCGCGGATCGTCCCAGCCGTCGACGTGTCTTTCCTGCACGAGCTGCAGCAGCTTGCGCTTGCTCGTGATCGCGTAGGTGAGGTTCAGGCGCGAAAATTCGATTTGCTGCGGTAGCGGACGCTCGAAGACGCCATCGTCGGCGAGCTGCGCGAGGAACCAGTCGTAGAGGGGACGATGATCCTCGAACTCCAGCGTGCAGAGCGAGTGCGTGATGTTCTCGATCGCGTCCGACACGCAGTGCGCGTAGTCGTACATCGGGTAGATGCACCACGTATCGCCGGTGCGGTAGTGATGCGCGAAGCGGATGCGGTAGACCACCGGGTCGCGCATGTTGAAGTTCGGCGACGCCATGTCGATTTTCGCGCGCAGCACGTGCTCGCCTTCCTTGAACTCGCCCGCCTTCATGCGGCGGAAGAGGTCGAGGTTTTCCTCGGGCGAGCGCTCGCGATACGGCGAGTTGATGCCGGCTTCGGTGGCCGAGCCGCGCGTCGCGCGCATCTCTTCGGCCGTTTGACTGTCGACGTAGGCCTGGCCCTTCTTGATGAGCATCTCGGCGAACTCGTACAGCTTGTCGTAGTAGTCGCTCGCGAAGTACTTGTGCTCCGCGCCGTCCTTGTTCCAGTCGAAGCCGAGCCATTTCACGGCGTCGATGATCGAATCGACGTACTCGACGCTTTCCTTCTCGGGGTTCGTATCGTCGAAGCGCAGATGGCACACGCCGCCGTAGTCCGCTGCGAGGCCGAAGTTCACGCAGATGCTCTTCGCATGGCCGATGTGCAGATAGCCGTTCGGCTCGGGCGGAAAGCGCGTCTCGACCCGCTGCGACCATTTACCCGAGCGGTTGTCGTCTTCGATGAGGTTGCGAATGAAATTGGATGGCGCCGGAGCGTCGTTGCGATCGGTGTTCATGCGGAAAAGGTGGCAGCGGATGCGCTCGCGCGCGTGAAACGGTTCGGGAAGCGTTCCTCGGCACTGAAGCAAACCGGGAGCGCGTACGAAGGCCTTAGATATTGGGTCGATTCTACCTTACGCAACCATCCGGGGCAGGCCGCGACAGCGTTCGGGCGCATTCCGTCGCCATGTTCGATACAACCGCGCCGTTTCGCGGGTTCCGTTACATGGTTTACGCCGAATCGCGGGCTTCGTAACCGCCGTAACGGGACGTAAATCGCGTTGAAAGGTGCGTGCGCGGCCTCTTAAGATCGGCTCGCCTGCATCGAACGCGCCTGCTTCAGCGGCGCGCTCATGCGCGAAAAGCACAACACATCACAACGACAACACAAGGAAGCCCATCATGAAGAAGATCGCCATCACGACGCTCAAGTTCGCCGCTGCGGCCGCGCTCGTCTCGAGCCTCGCGGCCTGCGCAAACGTGTCGCGCCAGCAGGCGCACGCCGGGGTCGGCGCGGCCGCGGGCGGCGCGCTCGGCTATCTCGTCACGGGCGGCCCGATCGGCACGGTCGCGGGCGCGGCCGCGGGCGGTCTGATCGGCGCCGGCGTGCGCTGATCCCGCGCCGATCCGCTAGATCGCCTTCGATTCGCGCAATCGTGCGATTTTCGCATCGTCATAGCCGAGCACGTCGGCGAGCACGCTCGACGTGTGCTCGCCCAACAGCGGCGGATGCGTGCGCGCTTCGGGCGGCGTCGCGCTCATCTTGATCGGGCTCGCGACGAGTTTCACCGTGCCGGCCGTCGGGTGCGGCAGATCGATCTGCATCTTGCGCGCGAGCACTTGCGGGTCCTCGAACACTTCGCCGAGATCGTTGATCGGACCGCAGGGCACGCCCGCCGCTTCGAGTTCGGCGATCCATTCGTGCTTGCCTTTCTTGCGCACCATGTCCGCGAGAACCGGCACGAGGATGTCTCGGTTGCGCACCCGCGACGGATTCGCGGCGAAGCGCGGATCGTCCGCCAGCCCGGCGCGGCCGCCCGCTTCGACGAACTTGCGGAACTGCCCGTCGTTGCCCACCGCGACGATGATCCAGCCATCGCTCGTCTGGAAGGTCTGATACGGCACGATGTTCGGATGCGCGTTGCCCCAGCGCACCGGCGGCTTGCCACTCGCGAGGAAATTGGTGTTCATGTTGGCGAGCATCGCGACCTGCACGTCGAGCAGCGCCATGTCGATGTACTGTCCTTCGCCGGTGCGGTCGCGGTGCGCGAGCGCGGTGAGCACGCCGATCGTCGCGTACATGCCGGTCATCAGGTCGGCGATCGCGACGCCCGCCTTCTGCGGTCCGCCGCCGGGCTGCCCGTCGCGCTCGCCGGTGATGCTCATGAACCCGCCGATGCCCTGGACGATGAAATCGTAGCCCGCGCGCGACGCGTACGGCCCCGTCTGCCCGAAACCGGTCACCGAGCAATAGACGATGTCCGGCTTCACTTCCTTCAGCGACGCGTAGTCGAGCCCGTACTTCTTCAACTGCCCGGCCTTGTAGTTTTCGAGGACGACATCGCTTTGCGCGGCCAGCTCGCGCACGATCTGCTGGCCTTCCGGCGTCGCGATATCGACGGTGACCGAGCGCTTGTTGCGGTTCGCCGCGAGATAGTACGCGGCTTCGTGCGTGTCCTCGCCCTCGGGCGTCTTGAGATAGGGCGGGCCCCAGTGGCGCGTGTCGTCCCCGGTTTCGGGCCGCTCGATCTTGATGACATCCGCGCCGAAATCGGCGAGGGTCTGGGCGCACCACGGTCCCGCCAGCACGCGGGTCAGGTCCAGCACGCGGATATGGCTCAACGCTCCCATTCGATGGTTCGCTCGCTTGATTGGTCTTCCGAATTGCGACTGTCGCACAGAACGGCCGTGCGCGCGACATCGTGCGATAGCGGACGGCCCGGCCGGCACGCCGCGCGCCCGGCCGCGCGCGGCGAATCCCGTATAATCGACAATCACCCTTGTTCCGCCGGCCGTGCTCGAAAGGAGCCGCCCGCGGGCGCCATCAAAGAACCGAAGACACGCCCCGTACGCTATGAAAGCCGCCGAAATACGCGAGAAATTCCTGAAGTTTTTCGAATCGAAGGGCCACACGATCGTGCGTTCGTCGAGCCTCGTGCCCGGCAACGACCCGACGCTGCTTTTCACCAACTCGGGCATGGTCCAGTTCAAGGACGTGTTCCTGGGCAGCGAATCGCGTCCGTACTCGCGCGCGACCACCGCGCAGCGCAGCGTGCGCGCGGGCGGCAAGCATAACGATCTGGAGAACGTCGGCTACACCGCGCGCCATCACACGTTCTTCGAGATGCTCGGCAACTTCTCGTTCGGCGATTACTTCAAGCGCGACGCGATCCACTACTGCTGGGAGTTGCTGACGAAGGTCTACAACCTGCCGGCCGACAAGCTCACCGTGACGGTCTACAAGGAAGACGACGAAGCCTTCGATATCTGGGCGAAGGAAATCGGCGTGCCGGTCGAGCGCATCATCCGCATCGGCGACAACAAGGGCGCGCGTTACGCATCGGACAACTTCTGGCAGATGGCCGATACCGGCCCGTGCGGTCCGTGCTCCGAAGTGTTCTACGACCACGGCCCGGAAATCTGGGGCGGGCCGCCGGGATCGCCCGAAGAAGACGGCGACCGCTTCATCGAGATCTGGAATCTCGTGTTCATGCAGTTCAACCGCGACGCTCAAGGCAACATGACGCCGCTGCCCAAGCAGTGCGTCGACACCGGCATGGGCCTCGAGCGTCTCGCCGCCGTGCTGCAGCACGTGCACAGCAACTACGAAATCGACCTGTTCCAGAACCTCATCAAGGCCGCGGCGCGCGAAACGAACACGCCGGATCTGGAAAACAACTCGCTGAAGGTGATCGCGGACCACATCCGCGCGTGCTCGTTCCTGATCGTCGATGGCGTGATTCCCGGCAACGAGGGTCGCGGCTACGTGCTGCGCCGCATCGTGCGCCGCGCGATCCGTCACGGCTACAAGCTCGGCCAGAAGAGTGCGTTCTTCAACAAGCTCGTGGCGGATCTCGTCGCGGAAATGGGCGCGGCCTATCCGGAACTCGCGCAAGCGCAGCAGCGCGTGACCGACGTGCTGCGTCAGGAAGAAGAACGCTTCTTCGAGACCATCGAGCACGGCATGTCGATTCTCGAAGGCGAACTCGCGGACCTGGAAAAGAAGGGCGTAAAGCAGCTCGACGGCGAACTCGCATTCAAGCTGCACGACACCTACGGCTTCCCGCTCGATCTGACGGCCGACGTGTGCCGCGAGCGCGGCGTGACCGTCGACGAACCCGCGTTCGACGACGCAATGGCGCGCCAGCGCGACCAGGCGCGCGCGGCGGGCAAGTTCAAGCTCGCGGCGGGCCTCGAATACTCGGGCGCGAAGTCCACCTTCCACGGCTACGAGAAGGAAATCTTCGACGACGCGAAAATCCTCGCGCTGTATGTCGAGGGCGCATCGGTGAATGAGGCGAAGGGCGGCCAGCAAGCCGTCGTCGTGCTCGATCACACGCCGTTCTACGCGGAATCCGGCGGTCAGGTCGGCGATCAGGGCGTGCTCGCGAACGCGAACGTACGCTTCGCGGTTGCGGATACCTTGAAGGTTCAGGCCGATGTCGTCGGTCATCACGGCACGGTCGAGCAGGGCACGCTCAAGGTCGGCGACGTCGTGAAAGCGGAAATCGACGCCATCCGCCGCGCCCGCACCGCGCGCAATCACTCGGCCACGCACCTGATGCACAAGGCGTTGCGCGAAGTGCTCGGCGGCCATGTGCAGCAGAAGGGCTCGCTCGTCGATGCCGACAAGACGCGCTTCGACTTCGCGCACAACGCGCCGATGACCGACGACGAAGTCCGTCGCGTCGAGCAGATCGTGAACAACGAGATCATCGCGAATGCGCCCGGCGTGGTGCGCGTGATGCCGTATGACGACGCGGTGAAGGGCGGCGCGATGGCGCTCTTCGGCGAAAAGTACGGCGACACGGTGCGCGTGCTCGATCTCGGCTTCTCGCGCGAGCTGTGCGGCGGCACGCACGTGCAGCGCACCGGCGACATCGGATTCTTCAAGATCGTGATGGAAGGCGGCGTCGCGGCGGGCATTCGCCGGGTCGAAGCGATCACCGGCGACAACGCGGTGCGCTACGTGCAGGAGCTCGATGAGCGCATCAATGCGGCGGCGGGCGTGCTGAAGGCGCAACCGTCCGAACTGACGCAGCGTATCGCGCAGGTTCAGGAGCACGTGAAGTCGCTGGAGAAGGAACTGGGTGCGCTCAAGTCGAAGCTCGCAGCGAGCCAGGGCGACGAACTCGTCGCCAAGGCCGTCGACGTGTCGGGCGTGCAGGTGCTCGCCGCGCAACTCGAAGGCGCGGACGTGAAGACGCTGCGCGAAACCGTCGACAAGCTCAAGGACAAGCTGAAGAGCGCGGCGATCGTGCTTGCCTCCGTGGACGGCGGCAAGGTCAGCCTGATCGCGGGCGTGACGCCGGACGCGTCGAAGAAGGTCAAGGCGGGCGAGCTTGTCAACTTCGTCGCGCAGCAGGTCGGCGGCAAGGGCGGTGGCCGTCCCGACATGGCACAGGCAGGCGGCACGGAACCGGCCAATCTGCCGGCCGCGCTGGCGGGCGTGACGGGCTGGGTGCAGCAGCAGCTCTGATCGTTTCTTCGTCTCACGCGAAGCGGCTCGATCCTTACGGACCGGGCCGTTTTTCTTTACAGCCTGTCAGGCACATCGCGTGCGTCGCGCCCAGCACGTTCAACTAAAAAGGGAGATGCATCATGAGTCGCAAAATCGCATTGATCGTTCTGACGTCGGCCATGCTCGCCGCGACCGGCGCCGCACAGGCGAAGGGCTGCATCGAAGGCGCGGCGGTGGGCGGCGTCGCGGGCCATGTCGCGGGCAAGCACGGCACGGCGGGCGCGGTGGGCGGCTGCGCGATCGGCCATCACGAAGCCAGCAAGAAGGACAAGAAGGCGCAGCAGGCCAACGCGGCAAGCGCGCCGGACAGCAAGTAAGCATCGCCCGGACCGGCGCCACGGCGCGCGCCGGTCCGAGCCGCTAGAATGGCCGGATCGCCGGCGGCGCGGCGTCATTCGCTCGCGCGCCTCGTTCAAGCAAGGCCATTAAAGCTTTTTCCATGACAGTGCCCACGGAACCGATCCAACACTTCGCCTCCGACAATTACGCAGGCATTTGCCCCGAAGCGCTGCAAGCGCTGATTCAGGCCAACACGAGCGGCCACGAGCCCGCCTACGGCGACGATTCGTGGACCACGCAAGTCTGCGATCGCATCCGCAACCTGTTCCAGACCGACTGCGAAGTTTTCTTCGTCTTCAACGGCACGGCCGCGAATTCGCTCGCGCTCGCTTCGCTCTGTCAGTCGTACCACTCGGTGATCTGCCACGAGCTGGCGCACATCGAGACCGACGAATGCGGCGGTCCCGAGTTCTTCTCCGGCGGCTCGAAGCTGCTGACGGCGAAAGGCGAGAACGGCAAGCTCACGCCCGACGCGATCGAAGAACTCGTCACCAGGCGCGCGGACATCCATTATCCGAAGCCGAAGGTCGTCGCGCTCACGCAGGCGACGGAAGTCGGCACGGTCTACACCGTCGAGGAGATCCGTGCGATCGCGGCCATCGCCAAGCGCCGGCATCTGAAGATACACATGGACGGCGCGCGTTTCGCGAACGCGGTCGCGTCGTTGAACGTGCATCCGTCGGAGATTACGTGGCGCGCGGGCGTCGACGTGCTGTGCTTCGGCGGCACGAAAAACGGCTTGCCGGTGGGCGAGGCGGTCGTGTTCTTCGACAAGGCGCTCGCCGCCTATTTCGCCTATCGCCTGAAGCAGGCCGGCCAGCTCGCCTCGAAGATGCGCTTCATCTCCGCGCCGTGGCTCGGCCTGCTCGACGACGACGTCTGGTTGCGCAACGCGCGTCACGCGAACGCGATGGCTTCGCTGATGGCCGAGCGTCTCGCCGGCATTCCAGGCGTGTCGCTGCTCTTCAAGCCCGAATCGAACGCGGTGTTCGCGGAGTTGCCGGCGCACGTCGCGGCGGCGCTGCGCGCGAAGGGATGGCGCTTCTATCAGTTCATCGGCTCGGGCGGCTGCCGTCTGATGTGCGCGTGGGACACGCAACGGGAAACCGTCGAGCGCTTCACGGACGAGGTCCACGCGCTGTGCGCATCGACCTAATCCGGATTGACACTTCCGGCGGGCGGCTCCAACATGAGCCGCACCTCTTCCCATCGATGCCGACGCCATGGCCTTCATCTTCTACCTGACCCACATTCATCTCGGCTACGACGCGCTACAGACGCTGCAAAGCGAATGCGCGCGCATCGGGATGAAGCGTCCGCTCGTCATCACCGATAAGGGCGTCGCGGCGGCGGGGCTCGCGGCTCGTGTGATCGAAAGCGCGAAGCTCGGCGCGCTGCCGGTGTTCGACGACACGCCGTCGAACCCGACCGAAGCGATGGTCATGCAAGCCGCCGGGCAGTACAAGCGCGAAGGCTGCGACGGGCTGATCGCGGTGGGCGGCGGCTCGTCGATCGATCTTGCAAAGGGCGTCGCGATCGCGGCGACGCACGACGCGCCGCTCACGACCTACGCGACGATCGAAGGCGGCAGCAGCAAGATCGGCGAGCGCGCGGCGCCGCTGATCGCGGTGCCGACCACGTCGGGCACGGGCAGCGAAGTCGCGCGCGGCGCGATCATCATCCTGAACGACGGGCGCAAGCTCGGCTTTCATTCGTGGCATCTGCTGCCGAAATCGGCGATCTGCGATCCGTCGCTCACGCTCGGCCTGCCGCCGACGCTCACCGCCGCGACCGGCATGGACGCGATCGCCCATTGCATCGAAACGTTTCTCGCGCCCGCGTTCAATCCGCCCGCCGACGGCATCGCGCTCGACGGGCTCGAACGCGCGTGGGCCAACATCGAGCGCGCGACGCACGATGGCCAGGACCGCGACGCACGCCTGAACATGATGTCCGCATCGATGCAGGGCGCGATGGCGTTCCAGAAAGGCCTTGGCTGCGTGCATTCGCTGTCGCATCCGCTCGGCGGGCTGGCGGTGAACGGACGCACGTCGCTGCATCACGGCACGCTGAACGCGGTCGTGCTGCCCGCCGTGCTGCGCTTCAACGAAAGCGCGGCGACGGTCGTCGCGGAGCGGCGCTTCGCGCGCATGCGCCGCGTGATGAATCTGCCGGACGATGCCGATGTCGCGCAGGCCGTGCACGACATGACCGCGCGCCTCGGCCTGCCGACGCGTCTTTCGCAGATGGGCGTCGACGAAAGCATGTTCGACAAGGTGGTGAAGGGCGCGCTCGCGGATCATTGCCACAAGACGAATCCGCGCGAGGCGAGCGCCGATGATTACCGCCGCATGCTGACGGAGTCTCTCTGAGCGATGAGCAAGCCAGTTCGGACCACGCGCGCGGATTACGCGCACTTTCTGCCGATCAGCACGCGCTGGTCGGATAACGACGTCTACGGGCACATCAATAACGTCGTCTATTACAGCTACTTCGACACGGTCGTGAACGAGTATCTGCTGCGCGCGGGCGTGCTCGATTTCAGCGAGGGCGAGACCATCGGCCTCGTCGTCGAGACGCGCTGCAACTTCTTCGCACCGGTCGTGTTTCCCGAACCGATCGAAGCGGGCTTGCGCGTCGAGAAGCTCGGCACGACGAGCGTGCGCTATGAAGTGGCGATCTTCACGCCAGGCGCGCACGAAGCCGCCGCGCAAGGGCATTTCGTGCATGTCTACGTGGATCGCGTGACGCGCAGGCCGGTGCCGTTGCCCGCGCCGCTCGTCGATGCGCTGAAGTCGCTCATCACCGGTTGAGGTTTCGTCTTGCTTCTGTGGTTCGGCGCGAGTGTGCTCAACGGCGTGAGCGTGGGATTGCTGCTCTTCATGCTGTCGGCGGGGCTCACGCTGATTTTCTCGATGCTCGGCGTGCTCAACTTCGCGCACGCGAGTTTCTACATGCTCGGCGCGTATGTCGGGCAGGCGCTCGCCGCATACGGCGGATTCTGGTTCGCGCTGTTCGCCGCGCCGGTTGTCGTCGGCATTGCGGGTGCGCTGTTCGAACGGTCGTTGTTGCGGCGGGTGCATGCGCGCGGCGCGCTCGCGGAAATGCTGCTGACTTTCGGCGCGGCCATCGTGATCGGCGAGGGCGTGAAGCTCGTCTGGGGGCTCGGACCGTTGCCCGCCGCCATTCCGCGTGTGCTCGACGGAGCGCTTTTCACGCTCGACGGCGCGTCGTTCGCGCGTTATCGCGCGTTCATGATGGCGGTCGCCGTCGTCATGCTCGGCGCGCTGTGGATCGTCTTGCGCGTATCGAAGACCGGACTCATCGTGCGCGCGGCGCTCACGCATCCCGCGACCGTCGAAACGCTGGGTCATGACGTGCCGCGCGTATTCACGATGGTCTTCGGCATCGGCACCGCGCTCGCCGCGCTCGGCGGCGTGATCGGCGCGCCGCTCGCCGTCGTCGAACCGGCGATGGCCGACGCGATGGGTCCGATCGTCTTCGTCGTCGTCGTGATCGGCGGGCTCGGATCGCTCGCGGGCGCGCTCGTCGCGTCGCTGCTGATCGGCTGCGTGCAGACCTTCGCGGTGGGCGCGAGCGCGACGGCGGGCGGCATCGCGGCGTCGCTCGGCGTGACGTTGCCGCCGGCATGGGGCGCGTTGACGGTCGCGCAACTCGCGCCCGTGCTGCCTTATCTGCTGCTCGTCGGGATGCTGGCCGCGCGGCCGCGCGGGCTGTTCGGCGAGCGCACGAGAGATGGCTAAGTTCATTGCGTTGATCGTCGCGCTCGCGCTGCCGCCGTTCATCGTCGATCAATCGTGGCTGCTCGCGTATCTCGCGCAGACCGCCACGCTCGTCGTGTTCGCGCTGTCGTACAACTTGCTGCTCGGCGAGACGGGCTTGCTCTCGTTCGGGCACGCGGTCTATTCCGGTCTCGGCGCGTTCGCCGCCGCGCATGTGTTCAATCGCTTCGGCGTGCCGTTGGCGTTGCTGCCGCTCGTCGGCGGATGCGCGGCGATGCTCGTCGCCGTCGTCTTCGGCGCGATCTCGACGCAGCGCGCGGGCACGTCCTTCGCGATGATCACGCTCGGCATCGGCGAGCTGGTCGCCGCATGCGCGTGGCTCGTGCCGGGCTGGTTCGGCGGCGAGGGCGGCGTGACGATCGATCGCGCGAGCGGGCCGCCGCTTTTCGCATGGACTTTCGGGCCGCCGCGCGAGGCGTACGCACTCATCGCGTGCTGGTGCGTGATAGCGGCGCTCGCGATGTTCGCGTTCTCGCGCACGCCGATGTGCCGCCTCGCCAACGCCGTGCGCGACAACCCGGCGCGCGCCGCCGCGATCGGCTTCGCGCCGGCGCGCGTGCGCTTGCGCATGCTCGTCGTGTCGGCGTTCTTCGCGGGCGTCGCGGGCGTGCTCGCGCTGATCAACGTCGAGCTGGTGTCGTCGGAGAGCGTCGGTCTCGCACGTTCGACGAGCGCGCTCGTCGCGACGGTGATCGGCGGCGCGGGCACGTTTTCCGGTCCGATGATCGGCGCGGTGCTGCTCACGTTTTTCAGCTCCGGGCTTGCGAGCGTCACCGCCGCGTGGCCGATGTATCTCGGGCTCTTCTTCATGTGGGTCGTCGTCGCCGCGCCTGAAGGCGTCGCGGGCCTCGTCCGACGCGATGCGCGGGCCTTGTGCTTCGGCATGCTGAGCGCGATCGTGTGGGGCGTTGCGGTTGTCGTGTCGGTGGAAGGACTCTACGCCGAACGGCGCGACGCGCATGCGTGGCTCATCGCCTTGCCGTTCGCGTTGCTGGGTCTGTGGCTCGCACGACGCACGAGGGCCGCGCGATGAACGCCGCACTCGACTTGCACGGCATCGTCAAGAGCTTCGGCGCGACGCGCGTGCTGCGCGGCGTCGATCTGCGCGTCGCGCGGGGCGAACGGCACGCGCTCATCGGACCGAACGGCGCGGGCAAGTCCACGCTCTTCGACCTGATTTCGGGGCGCGCGCGTCCCGATGACGGACGCATCGTCGCCGACGGAGCCGATATCACTGGCAAGCCGCCGCAGCGCGTCGCGCGTTCGCTCGCGCGCAGCTTCCAGACGACGAGCGTGTTCGGCGGCTTGTCCGTGCTCGATAACCTGCGTTGCGCGGCGCTCGGCGCCGCCTCGACGCGCTTGTTCGAGAGATGGCTGCCTTCGCGCCGGATCGACGCCCGCGCGCGCGCGATGCTCGATGCGATCGGCCTTGCCGCGCGCGCCGATGAACTCGCGGCGTGCCTGACCTATGCGGAGCAGCGCGCGCTCGATCTCGGCATCGCGCTCGCCACCGATGCGCCGCTCATCCTGCTCGACGAACCCACCGCCGGCATGAATCGCGCGGAGGCGACGCGCGCGCTCGACCTGATTCGCGCGACGACGCAAGGGCGCACGCTGCTCGTGATCGAGCACGACATGGACGCGGTGTTCGGTCTCGCGGATCGACTTTCAGTGCTCGTGCGAGGGCGCGTGATCGCAACCGGCACGCCTGCCGACATTCGCGCGAATCGTGCCGTGCAGGAAGCCTATCTCGGCGGAGTCGCGCCATGAGCGTGGGCTTGCATATCGAGGATCTGCGCGCATGGTACGGCGAGGCGCAGGTGCTGCACGGCGTGAATCTGTCGATCGACGAAGGCGAAGCGGTCGCGCTCGTCGGCCGCAACGGATCGGGACGATCGACGCTCGCGAAGTGCATCATGGGACTCGTGCGTTGCGCGGGCGACATGCGTTATCGCGATGTCCGGCTCGTCGGCATGCGGGCGCATCGCATCGCGCGGCTGGGCATCGGCTACGTGCCCGAAACGCGCGATGTGTTCCCCGCGCTCACGGTGCGCGAGAACCTCCGGCTCGGCGAAAGAAAGGGCTCGCGATTCACGCTGAGCGATGCGTATCGGCTGTTTCCCGTGCTCGAAGAACGCGCGTCGGTGAAGGCGGGCGCGTTGTCGGGCGGCGAGCAGCAGATGCTCGCGCTGGCCCGCACGTTGAGCCGCGATCCGTCGCTCGTCGTCATCGACGAACCCGGCGAAGGACTCGCGCCGCAAGTGCTCGCGCAAGTGGCCGCGTGTCTCGTCACGTTGCGCGCGCGGGGCGTCGCGATGCTGCTGATCGAAGAGCGGATGACGATCGCGCGCGCGCTCGATGCCCGCATCGCGGTGATGGGGCATGGGGCGATTCAGTTCGATGGGCCATTCGCTTCGCTTGCTCGCAACGGGCACGTGATGCGCGAATGGCTTTCCGTGGGTTAGCTCGAAGCCTTGTTGTCCCTTTCCACGATCCACTCGTGCTTCGGATCGTTCTTGAAGTGCCACGTGCGCTTGTCGCCCGCCATCACGTTCAGATAGTAGTTGTCGTACCCATACGGCACGACGACCGGATGATATCCGCGCGGCACCATGACGACATCGTGATCCTCGACGGCCATCGTCTCGTCGAGATCGCGCTCATCGGTGTAGACGCGCTGGAACGCGAATCCTTGCGGCGGATTGAGTCGATGGTAGTACGTCTCTTCGAGCGAGCTCTCGATCGGCACATTGTCCTGATCGTGCTTGTGCGGCGGATAGCTCGATGCATGTCCGCCCGGCGTGCGCACTTCGACGACCAGCAGCGATTCGGCTGCTTCGGTTTGCGGAAGAACGTCGCACACGTAGCGCGTATTCGCGTTCTTGCCGCGCGTCGAGCGCTTCATTTGCGCGGGCTCGATCAGGCGCGGCGGAAACTCGCCTTTCGCGGGCGCGCTCGCGACACCGATCTCCGCATCGCGCTCCGCGCGCACGATGGCGGCGAGTTTGGGCGGCACATAGACCGCATACGGCGCGGCGTCTTCGAACACGCTGTCGCGCGAGCCGATCGACTGATAATGCTCGTCGCCCGCTTCGACGCTCACGGTGCCCGTCAGCACGACGATGCAGCTTTCGCGATGCGCGTCGTACACGTGCACGACGTCACCTGCGTTCAGACGATAGGCCGCGAAACCGACGTGCTTCCAGCCCGCGGAATCGGGCGTGACGCGCGCGATGGTTTGCCCCTCGCGCGATGCTTTCACTAGCAGGCTCATGCTGCCTCCTTGAATGTTGCGTCGACGAGCGCGCGCAGCGTGCGATAGCCCTTGTCGGCGTACGCATGGCTCGGTGCGATCACCGGATCCTGTTCGGCTTCCACGACGAGCCAGCCTTCGTAATCATGCTGTGCGAGACACGCGATGATGCCCGGATAATCGACGCAGCCATCGCCCGGCACGGAGAATGCGCCGTTGATGACCGCATCGAGAAAGCTCCAGTTGCGATTGCGCGCGAGCTTCACGATTTCCGGCCGCACGTCCTTGCAATGCACATGACAGACGCGCGCGATGTGCTTCTGCAGCACGGTCAGGGCATCGCCGCCCGCGAACGTGATGTGCCCTGCGTCGAACAGCAGGCCGAGCGCATCGCTGGTGAGCGCCATCAGGCGATCGACATCCGCGGGCGTTTCGACATACGCGCCCATGTGATGATGATAGGCGACGCGCACGCCGCGCGAGAGCGTGTATTCGGCGAAGCGGTTCAGGCGTTCGGCGTACTGGTTCCACTGCGCATCCGAGAAGAAGCGTGGACGTTGATAGAGCGGGCGCGGCGCGCCCTGGATAGAGTTGGCGACTTCGCCGTAGACCATGACGGTTGCGCCGTTCTTTGCGAGCAGATCGAGATGCGGGCCGACGGCTTCGATTTCCTCTTGCGTGTCGCGTTCGGCTAGCCTGCCGGAGTACCAGCCGGATACGAGCGCGAGATCGTATTGCGCGAGCAGCGTTTTCAGCGCCTGCGGCTCGCGGGGGAATTTGTTGCCTAGTTCGAAACCTTCATAGCCGATTTGTTTGCCTTCCGTCAGGGCTGTGGAGAGCGGGGTCTCGCCGCCGAGGGACGGGAGGTCGTCGTTCATCCACGACAGGGGGTTGATGCCGATGCGGACGTTCAAAGGCATGGGGGGTGTCCTCTGGTTTTGGTTGGTTTTGGGTGGTTGGGTGTTCGTGGAATCCCGTATTCGCGGTGGTCTATTAGCACTGCCCCTGTGCGGGGCGGCAGTCACTTTCTTTGCTGCTGCAAAGAAAGTAACCAAAGAAAGCAGCTTCTCCCATCCAAAGTACCTCACGCCGGCCGCGGCACAGGCGATTGGCCTAATGGCCCGCCAGTAGCGAGTGCCCCCAAAACGGAACAAGGCTTGGATCGCGCACGGTCCGTCCCATCGCACCACACAAACAACTGGTACAGCACAAGACTGCTCCGGCCCACTTCGTGGCCGATGGGTTCATCGGGTCTGCGTGTGCTTCTTTGCTAACGTTTCCATCTCACTGCAATTGCCCCTGGTTGGTTTCCCTTGCAGGCCCGGCGGCAGCGCGTAGCGCTGTGCCGAAGCTGTTTTGCGCTGAACCAGTGCCCTCGAATTACTAGCTAGTCAGACCGTGCGCGGTCCAAGCCGTGTTCTGCTTGCGGGGTCACTCGCTACGGGCGGACCATTAGGCCAATCGCCTGTGCCGCGGCCGGTGTGAGGTACTTTGGATGGGAGAAGCTGCTTTCTTTGGTTACTTTCTTTGCAGCAGCAAAGAAAGTGACTGCCGCCCCGCACAGGGGCAGTGCCAATAGACCGAAAAGAAAGCAGGATTCCATGGAAGCCTCATCGCACCGACCAGACAGACCAACACACCACGAAAGCAGCGACCCAAAAAAAAAATCAAAACCCTCGAGCCTTGAGCGCACGCTCATAGCTCTCCCTGGCGACGACCACCGCCGCGCGGTCAGAAACCTCCGGCACGGCCACTTCCCACCACCATCCCCCTTCCTCGGTGGGCCGCGCCGCATCGGTATCGATCGAAATCAGATAACTTCGATCCGCCGCCCGCGCGCGCTTCATCGCGGCCTCCAGTTCGCCGATGCCCGACACATGCTCCGACAACGCGCCGAGCGAACGCGCATGCATCGCGAAATCGATCCGCGGCGCACCGAGCGCGCCCTGCCTGCAATCGTCGATGAGATTGTTGAACGGCGCGCCGCCGCAAGCCTGCTGCAATCGATTGATGCAACCGAACCCGCGATTGTCGAGCAGCACCACAATCATCTTCGCGCCAAGCATCACCGATGTGGCGAGCTCGCTGTTCATCATCAGATAGCTGCCGTCGCCGACGATCACGATCACTTCGCGCTCGGGCCGCGCGAGCTTCACGCCCAGCCCGCCCGCGACTTCATAGCCCATGCACGAATAGCCGTATTCGACGTGATACCCGCCGGGTTTGCCCGTGCGCCAGAGCTTTTGCAAATCCGCCGGCAGCGTGCCCGCCGCGCATACGACGATGTCGTTCGAAGGCGAGTCATCGTCCGAGCGCTGCACCGCGCCGATGACATCGGCTTCGCGCGGCAAGACGCCATCCGCGACGGGTGTGTTCGTCACATGCGCGACGGTCTCGCGCCATTCGTTCGCGAGCCGATGCGCGCGCGTCGTCCATTGCGGCGAGGCGCGCCAGTTGCCGAGCGCTTCCGACAACGCGTCCAGCGCGACGCGCGCATCCGCCTGCACGGCGAGCGCGTTCTGCTTCAGCGCATCGAACGGATTGGCGTTGAGCGCAATGAGCCGCGCCTGCGCGAAGAGCGTGTTCGATCCGGTCGTGAAATCCTGCAGGCGCGTGCCGAGAGCAAGCACGCAATCGCTTGCATGCGCGAGCTCGTTGGCAGCCGTTGCGCCCGTCACGCCGATGCCGCCGACGTTCAACGCATCGTCCCACGCGAGCGCGCCTTTGCCCGCCTGCGTCTCGGCGACGGGAACGCCGTGCTTGTGCGCGAACGCGCGCAAGGCATCGGTTGCGAGCCCGTACAGCACGCCGCCGCCCGACACGATCAACGGTTCGCGCGCTTCACGTAACATCGCGGCGGCGCGCTCGATTTCGCGCGGCAGCGGCGCGCTCGCATGAAACTCGACGACGCGCGGCTCGAAGAACGAAGCAGGGTAGTCGTAGGCCATCGCCTGCACGTCCTGCGGCAGCGCCAGCGTGACCGGGCCGCACAGCGCCGCATCGGTGAGCACGCGAATCGCGCGCGGCAATGCGCTCAGCACTTGCGCGGGATGCACGATGCGATCGAAATAACGCGACACCGCCTTCAATGCATCGTTCGCGGAGACGCCGCCGTCGTGACCGTCCTCGACTTGCTGCAGCACCGGATCAGGCGCGCGCGACACGAAGATATCGCCCGGCAGCAAGAGCACCGGCAAGCGGTTCACATGCGCGAGCGCGGCGGCCGTCACGAGATTGGTCGCGCCCGGACCGATGGACGTCGTCACCGCCATCATGCGACGCCGCATATGCGCCTTCGCATACGCAATCGCGCCATGCGCCATCGCCTGCTCGTTGTGCGCGCGATACGTCGGCAATTCATCGCGATGTCGATACAACGCCTCGCCGATGCCCGCGACATTGCCGTGCCCGAAGATCGCGAACACGCCGCCGAAAAGCGGCTCGCCGTGCTCGGTGCGTAGCGCCGCGAGATAGCGCACGACGGCCTGCGCCGCGGTCAGCCGAATGGTCGAACTGCCCGGCGACGCGACAGTTTCGCTTTGCGTTGCACGCTGGTTCATGCGGCCTGCTCCTGTCTTGCGTGAAGGGTGGCGCCGGACGGGTCGCGCGACGAACGCGCATCGCGCCATGCGCCGATCAGCGCTTCGAACGTGCGGCGCACGCGTGCGATCAATTCGCTGTCGTCGATTTCGTTTGCGAGCCACGCATGGCTCGGCTCATGAAAGATCGTGCGTCCGACCGTGAAGCCCTTGCAGGTCTTCGACGATGCCGCCGCCCTGAAGCCATCGCGCAACTGATCGACGCCCGCCGAGAGGCCGAGCAGCACGACGCCGCGGCAATACGGATCGCGCTCGGCGATGAGCGTATCGACGGCTTGCCATTGCTTCGCGCTCATCGGTTCGAGCTTCCACCATTCCGGATAGATGCCGAGGTTGTAGAGACGCTTCAGCGCGCGATACACGGTATCGTCTTCGACCGGCGGGCCGTTCTTCGGCACGATCACTTCGAGCAGCAACTCGTTGCCGCTTTCCTGCACGGCATCGTAGAGCGCGCGCAACTGCGCTTCCTGTTCGAGGCGCACGTCATGCGGATGATCGGGGTGATATTGCACGAGGCACTTCGCAACCTGCTCGCGCGGCCATTGCACGAGCGTCGTGCCGATCGAGCGGCCATGATCGAACACGAGCGGCATCGAGCCGGGCAATTCGACCGGGCGGCCGATCCACCAGCCGCGTCCCGTCGCGGCGTTCAAGGCGTCCTGTCCGTAGCGATCGTCGATCAATACGCCGATGCGTCCGTCGAGCCCGAGTTCCTTCTCGGTCTGTGCGACGGCTTCGACGAACAGGTTCTTCAAAACCGGTATGCGCGATTCGCTCGCGCCGGTTTGCTGCGCGAGATCGAAGAACTGGTTGCGATGATCGAACGCGAAGCCGAGCACTTCGTCCCATTGCTCGCGCTTCGGGCTCACGCGATGCAAGCGCGCGAGCGTCGCGTCCCGGTCGGGGCGGCGCATGCGCACGGGATCCTGCTTCGCCGCATCGAGGAAGTAGTCGAGTTCGGCGGGCGTGGGCATCGCGGGCGCGCAGCCGTGGCGCGACACGACGAGCGCGCCGCATGCATTGGCAGAGCGCGCGCAGGCTTCGAGCGGCTCGTCGCGCAGCCATCCCGACAGGAAGCCGGAGGCGAACGCATCGCCTGCGCCGAGCACGTTGAGCACTTCGACTTCGACGCCGCCGTGGATCGGCGCGGCGTCGATGGACGAGGGCACCGCGCCTTCGATGATCGAGCAGCCGAGCGGCCCGCGCTTCACGACGAGCGTCGCGCCCGTGACCTTGCGGACCATCGCGAGCGCATCGATCAGACGATCCTTGCCGCCCGCGATCCGAAACTCTTCTTCCGTGCCGATGACGAGATCCATCAGCGGCAGAATGCGCTGCAAGTGCGCGGTGACGCCCTCGTTGGCGACGAAGCGCGTCTCGCCGTCGGCCTTGCCGGTGAGACCCCACAGCACGGGGCGATAGTCGATGTCGAGAATCGTGCGCACGTCGTTGCGCCGCGCGTACTCCAGCGCCCGGCGGCTCGTGCGGTTCACCTGTTCCGTCGAGAAGTGCGTGCCCGTGATGAGCAGCGCCTTCGACGACGCGATATACGCCTCATCGAAGTCGTTTTCGTCGACGGCCATGTCCGCGCAGTTCTCGCGATAGAACACGAGCGGGAACGTGTCGCGGTCTTCGAGACCGAGCAGCACGAGCGCGGTCAGTCTTTCACGATCGACGCGCACATGACTCACGTCGCAGCCCTCGCGTTCGAGCGTCTCGGTGAGAAAGCGCCCCATGTGGTCGTTGCCGACGCGCGCGAGCATCGACGAATTCAGCCCGAGCCGCGCGCAACCGAACGCGATGTTCGCCGACGAGCCGCCGAGATACTTCGCGAACGTCGACACGTCTTCGAGGCGCGCGCCGACTTGCTGCGCATAGAGATCGACGGCGAGACGCCCGAGGCACACGATATCGCGCGTGCGGTCCGGCGCGAAGCGAGAGGTGGTTTGGGTTGGCATGGCTTGAATGTCCTCAGATCGTCGCGCCTTCGAGCTCGGTCATCATCTGCTGCATCTCCGCGCCGCCCGCCATCATGTCGAGCACTTCGTTCTTGCTGATGGTGTCCTTCGTGAAGGTGCCCATCGAGCGGCCGCGATTGAGCAGCGTGAACGAGTCGCCGATCGGATATGCGTGATGCACGTTATGCGTGATGAAGATCACCGAGATGCCTTTTTCGCGCGCCTTGTGAATCAGCTTGAGCACGTTGAAGCTCTGCTTCACGCCGAGCGCGGCGGTCGGTTCGTCGAGGATCAGCACGCGCGCGCCGAAGTGGATCGCGCGCGCGATCGCGAGGCATTGCTTCTCGCCACCGGACATCGTGCCGATGGGCTGATGCGGATCGCGCACGTTGATGCCCATTTCGGCGAGCTTGGCGCGCGAGGTTTCGGCTGCGAGGTCGAGGTCCATCACGCTGATGCCGAAACGCTTTTTCTGCGGCTCGCGTCCCATGAAGAAGTTGCGCGCGACGGAAAGCAGCGGCACGAGCGCGAGGTCCTGATACACGGTCGCGATGCCGAGATCGAGCGCTTCTTTCGGCGAATCGAAATGGACGGGCTCGCCGTCGACGAGATAGTCGCCGGAAGAGGGCTGATGCACGCCCGCCAGCGTCTTGATGAGCGTGGACTTGCCCGCGCCGTTGTCGCCGAGCAGGCAGTGCACTTCGCCGCGTTTGAGTCGCAAGGTGACGCCGTTCAGCGCGATCACCTTGCCGAAGTACTTGCTGACGTTTTCGAGCGCGAGGATGTTTTCGTCTTGCATGATCGTTTCTCCCCTCATTGAGCCTGTGAAACGCGGCGGCGCACGTAGTGATTGAAAAGCACCGCGAGCAGCAGCATCACGCCGAGGAACACGCGGAACCAGTCCGAGCTCACGTTCGTATAGGTGATGCCGATCTGCACGACGCCGAAGATCAGCGCCCCGAAGCATGCGCCGACCACCGAACCGTATCCGCCTGTCAGCAAGGTGCCGCCGATGACCGCGGCGATGATCGCTTCGAACTCTTTTTGCAGGCCGCGATCGGCCGCGGCCGAGCCGATATCGCACACCTGCAGCACGGCGAACAGGCACGAGCAGAACGCGGTCAGCACGAAGAGGGAAATCTTGACGCGCTTCACCGGAACGCCGACGTTCTTCGCGGCGTTCGCATCGCCGCCGACCGCGAGAATCCAGTTGCCGTAGCGCGTCTTGGCGAGCACGAACGCACCGACCGCCGCGAGCGCGAACCACCAGATGATGACCTTCGGAATGCCCGGCACGAGCGGCTGGCCGCTGTCGAGCAGCTTGCCGATGCCCATGTGCGCGAGCCACGTGAACACGCCGTGGAACGCGACGCCATGAAAGAGCGTGTCGGCGATGGGATCGGCCTGCGCGAGATCGCCCACGCCCGAGATGATGGTGCGATCCGCGAACATGATCGACAGCGCGAGCGTGAGGCCGCGCAGGATGAACAGGAACGCGAGCGTGACGATGAACGACGGCAGGCGGGTTCGCATCACGAGATAGCCGTTGAGCGCGCCGAGCAGCATCGACATCACGAACGCGAAGAGAATCGACAGCGAGATCGGCCAGTGGAAGTAGACCGAGGGCAACGCGACCATCATGCCCGCGAAGCCGATCATCGAACCGATGGACAAGTCGAACTCGCCCGCGATCATCAGCAGACACGCGCCGACCGCGAGCAGACCGAGATAGGCGGCCACCTGCGACCAGTTCATCACGCCGTCGAGGTTGAACATGCCCGACGAGCCCGCGCCGAAGCCGAACACGATGAACACGAGCACGGTACCGGAAATGGCCGCGAACTCCGGGCGGTTCAGCAAATGACCGAACCACGATGTCTGGCGTACGCGTTCGTCCGAAGGCTTGGCCTTGTCCGGTGTTTCAGCGCTGTCCTGCTGAGGATTCGCGTGAGGAGGATAGTGCTTTCCGGCTACGCCCATGATGGCTCCTTGAGACCTGTATTCGATGCGGTACCGATGCGCGCGTCCCCGCCGCGTCCGCAAAGGGACGCGACCGGAAGCGATGAACGTTGATAAAAGCGGGCGGCGTCAGACGGGCCGCCCGAAGAAGGTCACGCGGCGATCAACGATATTGACCGGCGTATTTCACGACCTTGTCGAGATTGTCTTTGGTGATGAATCCCGGGCCCGAACGGATGTTCTTGGGCCCGTACGACGGTTGCAGCCCGTAGGTTTCGAGGCGCGCCTTGAACTTCGGATTCGCTTCGAGAATCTGACGGATCTTCGCCGGATCGGTGATGTGCTCCTTGTGAACGACCGCGAGCACCGCCACCGGGATATAGCCTTGCAGATACGGCTGCTGATCGATCGCGAACTTGATCGTGCCGTCCTTGATGGCCTTCGCGATGTCATCGGAAAAGTCGAACGTCACGAAATAGATCTTGTTTTGCAGGCCCATTTGCGTGACGGCCTTGAGCGTCGCGGACGCGGGCGTCGGTCCGAGCGTGAGGATCGCCTGCGTGTCGGGATGATTGCGCAGATACGCCGATACCTTCGACTGGATCTCGGTCGGGTCCTGGCCGGAGTCGATGGTCGATGCCTTGTAGTCGATGCCGAGCGCGTCCGCGAAGCCCTTGCAGCGATCGAACGACACCGTGTTGGTCGCGATGTGGTTCACGCACAGGAACGACTTCACGCCCGCGGCCTTGGCCTTCTTGCCGGCCTCGTTGCCCGCGACATATTCGGGCTGCCCGACGTGCATGATCGCGCCCAGTTGCGCGCTTTGCTCTTCGGTGCCGGAGTTGATCGTCACGAGCGGAATCTTCTTCGCGGTGACCTTGTTGATCGCGCTCTTCAGCACGTCGAAGTCCGCGATGGTGGTGATGACACCGTCGTAGTTGCGCGCGGCGGCCTGCTCGATCAGGCGCGACATGTCCGCGATATCGCCGTTCGGCGGATTGCGGTAGTCCGTCTGCACGTTGAAGTCTTCATCCGCCTGCTTGATCGCATTCTTGATGACGTTCCACCAGGAATCCGAGTCCGGCGCGTGGCTGATCAGCACGAACTTCGCGTCGGGCGCCGCCTGTGCGGGACTCGCCGCCATCAACGCTGCGCTGCACAACGCAGTAGCAGCCACCAGCGCGCGCAGCGCGGCCCGACCGTTGCAAATGGTCATTGTCTCCACCTATCTCGGTTGTTGTTTGGTGTGATGTTTCGCGAGCCGACCGTTTGATGTGTCGCGCTCAGGACCAAGAGTAGGTCAGTTTCCGGTGGTCTGCAATAGAAATTTTATCGTTGCTGCAAATGGAAAATACATTCCAATTTGCTTGGCGCCTTCCTATAATCCATTGCACGGCGCTCGCCATCGGGCGCGCAAAAGACGAGCGTTGAAATGGATGAAACCAGCACCGAAGCCCAGAGCGTCGACGAGTTGATGCAGCGGATCACCGACGCCTACGACACGCTGCCGCGCCAGTTGAAGAGCGTCGCGACGTATATCGAGCAGCATCGCCAGAGCGTGATGATGGATCGCACGAGCGATATCGCGAGCGCGTGCGGAGTGCATGCGTCGGCGGTCGTGCGGTTCGCGCAGCGCTTCGGCTTTTCCGGCTTCTCCGACTTGCAGGCAGTGTTCCGGCAGGCGTACACGGGCGCCGGCGGCTCGCAGCAGACCTATCAGCAGCGCATTCGCAAGCTCATCGACGAGAAGGCGGGCGAGGCGTCGGGCGTGTCGGTCGCGCGTGAATTCATCGCGGCGAGCCGCACGGGTCTCGACGAACTCGAAGCCGGTCTCGACGACGATCAGTTCGAAGCCGCCGTGGAGATGCTGTCGCAGGCGGAGAACATCTATGTGATCGGTGTGCGCCGCTCGTTCGCGGTGGCGAGCTACATCGTCTATGCATTGCAGCACACGAAGAAGCGCGTGCATCTTATTTCGGGCTTCGGCGGCATGTTCCGCGAGCAGATCCGCAGCGTGAAGAAGGGTGACGTGGTGGTCGCGATCAGCTTCGCACCCTACGGCAAGGAAACGCAGTACTGCGTGCGTGCCGCGCAGCATCACGGCGCGAAGACGCTCGTCATCACCGATAGCCAGCTTTCGCCGCTCGCGCGCCATGCGAGCGCGAGTTTGTTCGTGAAGGAGGGCAGCGCGTTCGCGTTCCGTTCGCTCACGAGCACCATTTGCCTGTGCCAGGCGTTGTTCATCGCGCTCGCGTACCGGCTCGAGTTGAACGTTGAGGAATCCAAGGAGACAGGTGGCTATGACGATTGATGTGGCGGTGTTCGGGGCAGGGCGCATCGGCAAGATTCACGCGGCCAATCTCGCGCGGCAGCCGGGCGTGCGTTTGAAATATGTCGTCGATGTGAATCGCGAAGCGGCGGCCGCGCTCGCGCAAGCGCATGGCGCGAGCGTCGCGGATGTCGACGGCGCGATGGGCGACGCCTCCATTGGCGCGACGGTCGTGTGTTCCAGCACGGACACGCATGCGGACCTGATTCTCGCGTCGGCGGCGCAGAAGAAGCACGTGTTCTGCGAGAAGCCCGTCGATCTCGCGATCGAGCGGGCGCGCGCGTGCGCCGAGGCCGTCGATCATGCAGGCGTCGTCTGCATGATCGGCTTTCAGCGCCGCTTCGATCCGACCTTCTCCGCGTTGAAGGCGCGCATCGACGCGGGCGAGATCGGCGATCCGGAGATGCTGATCGTGACGAGCCGCGATCCGGGCGCGCCGCCGGTGGAGTACATCAGGCACTCGGGCGGCATCTTCAAGGACATGCTGATCCACGACTTCGATATCTTCCGCTGGATTCTCGACGACGAAGCCGACACGCTGCACGCGACGGGCAGTTGCCTCGCCGATGCGGCCATCGCGGAGGCGGGCGACATCGATTCGACCGCGGTGACGATCCGCACGAAGCGCGGGCGTCTTTGCCAGATCAACACGGCGCGGCGCGCGGCGTATGGCTACGATCAGCGCTTCGAGTTGCTCGGCAGCCGCGGCATGCTGCAAGCGGGCAACGTGCGGCCGACCGAAGTCACGGCGTACACGACGGCGGCCGTTTCGAGCGACAAGCCCGAGGCGTTCTTCCTCGAACGCTATCGCGCGGCGTATGCGGCGGAAATCGCGCATTTCTTCGATGCGGTCGTGCATGGCAAGCCGGTGCGCACGACCGTCGCCGACGGTCTCAAGGCATTGGAGCTCGCCGAGGCCGCGACCTTGTCGTGGCGCGAGAAGCGCATCGTCAAGCTCGGGGAGAACGTCGCATGAACGCGGTGCGCTTCGGTATCGTCGGATTGGGAAGGCTCGGGCGGCGGCATGCGGAGAATCTCGCGTGGCACGTGCCGGGCGCGCAGCTCGTCGCGGCGTGCAGTCCGGTTGCGCAAGAGCGCGAATGGGCGCGGGAGACGTTGCCGGCGTTGTCGCTACATGCGGATTACGAGGCGCTGCTCGCGGATGCATCGATCGACGCGGTATGGCTCGTCACGCCCACCTCGCTGCACGCGCGGCAGATCATCGCCGCGCTGCGCGCGGGCAAGCACGTGTTCTGCGAGAAGCCGCTGTCGCTCGATCTCGCCGAATGCGATGCCGTGATCGAAGAGCACGCGCGCCATCCGCATCTGCACGTGATGATCGGCTTCGTGCGTCGCTTCGATGCGAGTTATCGCGATGCGTTCGATAGCGTCGGGAAAGGCGCGATCGGCCGGCCGTTCATGGTGCGCTCGCAAACCTGCGACAAGAATGATCCCGATGGCTTCTTCGTGCGCTTCGCGCCCACATCGGGCGGGCTTTTTCTCGATTGCAGCGTGCATGACATCGATCTCGCGCGCTGGCTGCTCGGCAATCCGCGCGCAAAGCGCGTGTATGCGAGCGGCACCATCGCGATTCACGAGGGCTTGCGCGCGTGCCATGACATCGACAATGGCGTTGGCACCATCGAGTTCGAGGACGGGCGGCTTGCCGTGCTGTATGCATCGCGCACGATGGCGCACGGGCACGACACGCAGACGGAAGTGATCGGCACGGCGGGCGCGCTCGCCGTGGGGCGCAATCCGCGCGCGAACCGCGTCGAAATCGCCGACGCGCACGGCTTGCGCAATGCATGCACGCCGACCTTCTTCGAGCGCTTCGAGGATGCGTTCTTGCGCGAGGCGCAGGCGTTCGTGGCACTGCTTCGCGATGGAACGGCGACGGGGCTCACGCTGGACGATGCCAGGGAAGCGACGCGGATCGGTATCGCGATGCGGCAGGCTTATGAGAGCGGGAGGGCGGTGGAGTTGTGACCTCTGCGCTAAAATCGAACCTTCACGAGCGCTCACCCACAGGCCAACAAAGGTTCAATCGCGATGGAAGTTCACAAGGAAGTCGATGCGCGCGGGCTCAACTGTCCGTTGCCGATTCTGCGGGCGAAGAAAGCGCTCGCCGACATGACGAGCGGTCAGATTCTGAAGGTGCTCGCGACCGACCCGGGATCGCAGCGCGATTTCGCGGCATTCGCGAAGCAGACGGGCAACGAGATCGTCGAATCGACGGCACAGGACAAGACGTTCATCTTCCTGATGCGTCGGCGTTGAAGAGCCTTTACAGGCGCGCAAAAGCAAAATGCCCGTCACGCAGGTGACGGGCATTTTTTTTCAACGAAGCGTGCAGAGACTCAGTCTTCGAGAATCGGCGCGCGATTGCGCAGATATTCTTCGAATTCCTGCTTCACTTCCGGGTGACGCAGCGCGAACTCCACCGTCGCCTTGAGGTAGCCGAGCTTGCTGCCGCAATCGAAGCGCGTGCCCTGATACTTGTACGCCAGCACCTGCTCGTCCGACAGCAGCGACTGAATCGCATCCGTGAGTTGCAGTTCGCCGCCCGCGCCCGGCTTCAGCGCGCGGATGTGATCGAAGATGCGCGGCTTCAGCACATAACGGCCGACCACGCCAAGGTTCGACGGCGCCACCGCCGGCTCCGGCTTCTCGACGATGCCCGACAGCTTGAAGATATTGTCTTCCCACTCCTTGCCGTCGATGATGCCGTAGGACTTCGAATCCTCCGGCGGGATCTCTTCGACACCGATCACCGAGCTGTGATAGTGGTCGAAGACTTCGATCATTTGCGACATCACGGGCGGCTTGCCGTACAGCAAGTCGTCCGCGAGGATCACGGCGAACGGGTTGTCGCCGACGAGCTTTTCGGCACACAGCACGGCATGGCCGAGACCGAGCGCTTCGGCCTGACGCACGTAGAAGCAGTCGACATGGCTCGGCTTGATGCTGCGCACGAGTTCGAGCAGCTTGTCCTTGCCGCGCGCTTCGAGTTCCGCTTCGATTTCGTAGGACTTGTCGAAGTGGTCTTCGATGGCGCGCTTGCTGCGGCCGGTCACGAAGATCATTTCGGTGATGCCGGCAGCCATCGCTTCCTCGACCGCGTATTGAATCAGCGGCTTGTCCACGACGGGCAGCATTTCCTTCGGGCTGGCCTTGGTCGCGGGAAGGAACCGCGTGCCCAGACCGGCGACGGGGAAAACCGCTTTGGTAACTTTTAGCATGTGATGACCCTGATCCTCTTAATCATTGAAACGTCGAGATAACGGAGCGGATCGACAAGTGATTCGAACCCCCAATTCAAGCAGGCAAACGCAATAATTGTGCCCGTAGCTTCTCGATAGTGGTTCCGTATTCTGCCAGCCTTTTGCGCTCCTGTTCAACGACAGCAGCCGGCGCTTTTGAAACAAAGCTTTCATTTCCGAGTTTCGCGTTACATTTGGCGATTTCGGCGTTCAGACGGTCCACTTCCTTGCTCAGGCGCCCGCGCTCGGCGGCGACATCGATCTCGACTTTCAGCACGAGCTTGCTCGTACCGACGATCGCGACGGGCGCGCCATGGGCTTCCTTGTCGAGAGCGGCTTCGTCGTCGATGATCTTCACTTCGGAAAGACGCGCGAGGGCGGCGATATACGGCGCGAACGCGGAGAGGCGCGCCGCGTCGCCGTGCGCGAGCAACGGCACTTTCACCGCGGGCGACAGATTCATTTCGCCACGCAGATTACGACACGCATCGATGACAGTCTTCAGTTCGGCGGCCCACTGTTCCGATGCTTCGTCGATTTTTTTCAGCTCGGCGCGCGGGTAGGGCTGCGTCATGATCGACGCCTCGCCTTCGCTTGCGCCTTGCGGCCAGGCGTCGGTCAATGGCGCGACCTTCTGCCACAAGGCTTCCGTGATGAACGGGATGATCGGATGCGCGAGGCGCAGCACCGTTTCCAGCACGCGCAACAGCGTGCGGCGCGTCGCGGTCTGCTGCTCCGGCGTGCCGGTCTGGATCTGCACCTTCGCGAGCTCCAGATACCAGTCGCAGTATTCGTCCCACACGAACTTGTAGATCGCGTTGGCGACGTTATCGAAACGATAATCCGCGAAGCCTTTCTCCACTTCGGCTTCCACGCGCTGAAGCAGCGACACGATCCAGCGGTCCGCCTGCGAATAGTCCGTGTAGCCGCCTGGGCCGCAATCGCCCGGCTTGCATGCGCCGGGATTCGCGAAACCGCAGTCGTGGCCTTCGCAGTTCATCAGCACGAAACGCGTGGCGTTCCAGAGCTTGTTGCAGAAGTTGCGATACCCCTCGCAACGCGCGAGATCGAAGTTCACGTTGCGGCCGAGCGTGGCCATCGACGCCATCGTGAAGCGCAGCGCGTCCGTGCCGAACGACGGAATGCCTTCGGGGAATTCCTTGCGCGTCTTCTTCTCGATCTGCGCGGCGGCCTTCGGATTCATGAGGCCCGTCGTGCGTTTCGCGACGAGCGATTCGAGGTCGATGCCATCGACGATGTCGATCGGATCGAGCGTGTTGCCCTTGCTCTTCGACATCTTCTGGCCTTCGGCGTCGCGCACGAGGCCATGCACATAGACGGTGTCGAACGGCACCTTGCCGGTGAAATGCGTGGTCATCATCACCATTCTGGCGACCCAGAAGAAGATGATGTCGAAGCCCGTCACCAGCACCGAGGACGGCAGGAACGCGTTCAGCTCCTTCGTCTCGTTCGGCCAGCCGAGCGACGAGAACGGCACGAGCGCGGACGAGAACCACGTGTCGAGCACGTCCTCGTCGCGCTTGAGCGGACCCTTGTAGCCTTGCGCGTCGGCTTCGGCGCGGGCTTCGTCTTCCGTCTTCGCGACGAAGATCTCGCCGTTCTCGCCGTACCACGCGGGAATCTGATGGCCCCACCACAACTGACGCGAAATGCACCAGTCCTGGATGTTTTCGAGCCACTGGTAATACGTGGTGGTCCAGTTCTCCGGCACGAACTTGATCTGGCCGTTCCTCACGACATCGAGCGACGTTTCCGTGATCGACTTGCCCGGATTGAACGTGCCTTCCGGCGCGGGCTTGGTCATCGCGACGAACCACTGGTCCGTCAGCATCGGCTCGATCACGACTTGCGTGCGGTCGCCGCGCGGCACCATCAGCTTGTGCGGCTTGACGGATTCGAGCAGGCCGAGCGCTTCGAGATCCTTCACGACCTGCTTGCGCGCGTCGAAGCGATCCATGCCGCGATACTTCTCGGGCGCGTTGTCGTTGATCTTCGCATCGAGCGTGAGGATTTCGATCTGCGGCAGCTTGTGGCGCTGGCCGACCGCGTAGTCGTTGAAGTCGTGCGCGGGCGTCACTTTCACGACGCCGGTGCCGAATTCGCGATCGACGTATTCGTCGGCGATGACGGGAATCTCGCGATCGCACAGCGGCAGCACGACCGTTTTGCCGATCAGATGCTGATAGCGCTCGTCTTCCGGATGCACCATCACCGCGACGTCGCCGAGCATGGTTTCCGGGCGCGTGGTCGCGACCGTCAGATGGCCCGAGCCGTCCGGCAGCGGATAGCGGATGTGCCACAGGCTGCCGTTCTCTTCCTCGCTCACCACTTCGAGATCCGACACCGCCGTGCCGAGCACCGGGTCCCAGTTCACGAGACGTTTGCCGCGATAGATCAGCCCTTGCTTGTAGAGCGTGACGAACACGTCGCGGACGGCGGCCGACATCTTGTCGTCCATCGTGAAGTATTCGCGCGACCAGTCGATCGATGCGCCGAGGCGCCGCACCTGATTCGTGATGGTCGAGCCGGACTGCTGCTTCCACGCCCAGACGCGCTTCAGGAATTCTTCGCGGCCGAGATCGTGGCGCGAGATGCCCTGCGCATCGAGCTGGCGTTCCACGACGATCTGCGTCGCGATGCCCGCGTGGTCCGTGCCCGGCACCCACAGCGTGTTCTCGCCGAGCATGCGGTGATAACGCGTGAGGCCATCCATGATGGTCTGGTTGAACGCATGCCCCATGTGCAGCGTGCCGGTGACGTTCGGCGGCGGCAACTGAATGGAGAAATTCTTCGCGCCGTCCTTGAACGTGGGGCCGGCGTATCCGCGCTTTTCCCATTCCGGGCCCCATTGGGACTCGATGTTTTGAGGCTCGAAGCTCTTCGCAAGCGTGTTGTCGCTCATTGTGGAATCTGCCGAAAAATGCGTGAAAAAATGCGGGGGAATCTCCGATTATAAGGTTCCGCGCGCGACGCCGGCCTAATTCGGCCAGCAGGCGCGCGCCTTGTCCCGGCCGGCGGCTCCATCGGCGCGGTCTTATAATGATCGGCCCGCCGCCAGAGTTTTTCTGGCCCGCTTTTCTGCCGCTGCACTTTCCCATGCCCGACCTGCTCGCGAATCTGAATCCCGAACAACTCGCCGCCGTGACGCTGCCGAACGAGCCCGCGCTCATTCTCGCGGGCGCCGGCAGCGGCAAGACGCGCGTGCTCATCACGCGCATCGCGTGGCTGATCCAGCAGGGCTACGCGTCGCCGCCGACCGTGCTCGCCGTCACCTTCACGAACAAGGCCGCGCGCGAAATGATGGCGCGTCTGTCGGCGCTATTGCCGATCGACACGCGCGGCATGTGGATCGGCACGTTCCACGGCCTGTGCAACCGCATGCTGCGCGCGCATTACCGCGACGCCGGCCTGCCGCAGACCTTCCAGATCCTCGACACGGCGGACCAGCTTTCGGCCATCAAGCGGCTGATGAAGGGCCTGAACGTCGACGACGAGAAGTATCCGGCGAAGAACCTCCAGTACTTCGTCAACAACGCGAAGGAGCAGGGCCTGCGTCCTAAGGACGTCGATGCGACCGACGCGTTCAATCGCAAGTTCGTCGAGCTCTACGAAGCCTACGACCAGCAGTGCCAGCGCGAAGGCGTCGTCGATTTTCCCGAGCTGCTGCTGCGCTGCTACGAACTGCTCGCGCATAATCCGCCGCTGCGCGCGCACTATCAGGCGCGCTTTCGCAACATTCTGGTCGACGAGTTCCAGGACACCAACAAGCTGCAGTACGCGTGGCTGAAGCTGCTCGCGGGCGAGCACAACGCGATTTTCGCGGTCGGCGACGACGATCAGTCGATCTACGCGTTCCGCGGCGCGAACGTCGGCAACATGCACGATTTCGAGCGCGAGTTCCGCGTGCGCAATCTCATCAAGCTGGAGCAGAACTATCGCTCGCACGGTCATATTCTCGATACCGCCAACTATCTGATCGCCAACAACGCCAACCGGCTCGGCAAGAACCTGCGCACCGACGCGGGCCACGGCGAGCCGGTGCGGGTCTACGAGTCCGCGACGGATTCGCAGGAAGCGGGCTGGATCGTCGAGGAAATCAAGGCGCTCATCAATACGGGCGTGTCGCGCGGCGAGGTTGCGGTGCTCTATCGCAGCAACGCGCAGTCGCGGACCATCGAACATACGCTCGTGAACGCGGGCATTCCGTATCGCGTGTACGGCGGCCTGCGCTTCTTCGAGCGTCAGGAAGTGAAGCACGCGCTCGCGTATCTGCGCCTGATCGACAATCCGAACGACGACACCGCGTTCGCGCGCGTCGTCAATTTCCCGACGCGCGGCATCGGCGCGCGCTCCATCGAGCAAGTGGCCGACGCGGCGCGTCTCTATCACTGTTCGATGGCCGCCGCGGTGCCGTACGTCACCGGCAAGGCGGGCACGAGCCTCGGCGCGTTCGCGACGCTCATCGCGAAGATGCGCGCCGAGACGCAGCAGATGAGCCTGCCGGAGACGGTCGAGTATGTCGTGCGCACGAGCGGTCTCGCCGCGTTCTACGAAACCGAGCGCGAAGGCCAGGATCGGCTGGAGAACTTGCAGGAACTCGTGAACGCGGCGGCCGCGTTCGTCAGCGAGGAAGGCTACGGTCTCGATACGCCCGCGCGCTCGATCCCGCTGCGTCCGGGCGCGACAGCGGCGCCGGAGATCGCGGCGGTGAGCGAGGACGGCGAAATCGAAGTGCTCGACGCACCCGGCATCGCCGATCCCGCGCAGAATCCCGACACGATGACGCCGCTCGCCGGCTTCCTGTCGCATGCATCGCTCGAAGCGGGCGACAATCAGGCGCAGGCCGGCCAGGACGCCGTGCAACTGATGACCGTGCACGCGGCGAAGGGGCTCGAATTCACGGCGGTGTTCATCACCGGGCTGGAAGAGGGCTTGTTCCCGCACGAGAACAGCGCGCAGGAATCCGACGGGCTGGAGGAAGAGCGCCGTCTCATGTACGTGGCGATCACGCGCGCGAAGGAGCGGCTTTATTTGTCGTTCGCGCAGAGCCGCATGCTGCACGGCCAGACGCGCTACAACATCCGCTCGCGTTTCTTCGACGAATTGCCCGAGGGCTCGCTCAAGTGGCTCACGCCGAAGGTCGAGGCAGGCGCGCGCTGGGGCGGACGTTCGGATAACGCCGGCTGGGGCCGCGACTGGTTCGCGCGTCCGGGACAGGAGCGCGGCGGTTCCGCTTACGGCGGCGGGCAGGCTCAGGAGCGATTGCCCTCGTTCGCCAACGAGCAGCGCGCCGCCGAGTCCGGTTTCAAGGTCGGTCAGGCCGTGTTCCACACGAAGTTCGGCGAAGGCACCGTGACCGCGCTGGAAGGCTCCGGCGGCGATGCACGCGCGCAAGTGCGCTTCAAGCGCCACGGCGAGAAATGGCTCGCGCTGGCGGTCGCGAAACTGCAGGCCGTCGAATGACGATGAAGCGGCTCGGCATCATGGCGGCGCTGCCGCAGGAACTCGGCGATCTCATCGCGCAGATGGAGGCGGCGGGCGAGGTGCGCACGGTCACGCTCGGCCGGCGCGAGTATTACATCGGCGACGCGCACGGCCTGCCCGTCGTCGTCACGCTCGCGCGCATCGGCAAGGTAGCGGCCGCCGCGACCGCGAGCGCGCTCATCCACGTGTTCGAAGCCGATGCGATCGTCTTCACGGGCGTCGCGGGCGGGGTGCGGGCGGACGTGCAAGTCGGCGATATCGTCGTCGCGGATGCGTTGATGCAGCACGATCTCGATGCATCGCCGCTCTTTGCGCGCTACGAAGTGCCCTTGCTCGACCGCTCGCGCTTCGACGCCGACCGCGCGCTCGCCGACAGGCTCGCCGCCGCCGCCGATGCGTTCATCGCCGAAGAAGGCGGCGCCCTGGCGGAGCGTTTCGCCGTCGCGGCGCCGCGCGTGCATCGCGGGCTGGTCGTGAGCGGCGATCGCTTCATCGCGAGCCACGACGCGCTCTTCGGCCTGCGCGATGCATTGCCGGACGCGCTCGCGGTCGAAATGGAAGGCGCGGCCATCGCGCAGGTCTGCTACGAGCACGGCGTGCCGTGCGCGGTCGTGCGGACCATTTCCGATACCGCGGACGCCGCCGCGCCCCTGTCGTTCGCCGAATTCCTCACGTCGATCGCCGCGACGTATTCCTCGGGCATTTTGTCGCGCTTTCTTCGCGCGGCGGGCTGAATCGGCGCGCCATCCGGCGCGGACAGGGCTTTCCCGCGGCGCGGCTCATCTTCGAAATTCCTGCTTGTAGTTGAGAATGATTCTCAATACAATGACTCGCACCATGTGAGGCACAAACAGGAGGCCTGACGACATGACCGACGATTTCGCCGCCATCGGCATGACGGGCGAAGCGCGCCCGGCGTGCGAGATGAACGAGCGGGGTGAGCGTTGCGCTGTTTCGGCGAACGCCGCGAAAGTTCTCGAAACGACGCGCCGTGCCTGGCGCGACGCGACGGCCCGGACCCCGGCCGAGGCGCCGCGCCGTGCTCCGCGCGCGGCGCAGCCGAAGAAGCGCGTGGTGCCGCGGCGTTCCCGCTGGCCGTCGCTCGTCGCCGCGCTGAACTACTGGAGTCCGAAACCGCTGTGAACGCCGCCGATCTTTCGAAATCCATGAAGCTCCCCGCGCTCGACGAACGCCTTTTCGACGCGAGCCGGTTTCCGCTGGTGCGCCTGCGCCCGCGCGCGGTCAGGCCCGGCTATGCGTTCGCGTGGAGCGCGCAGATGCGCCGCCTCGTATCGCTCGCGACGCCGTTCGTGCTCGTGGCCGGGCACGACGAAAACGAAACCGGCGACGACGCGCGTCTGCGCGCCGCGTGGATGCGCACGCATCGCGCGGCGGTCGCGGCGTATTGCCGTGGCCTGATCGTGATCGAGCCGCGCATCGAAGCGCGCGCGAGCACGCGCGAAACGCTCCGCGCGATCACCGAAGGCAGCGGCGTGCGCACGGTCGTGGTGTCGAGCATGCGCGTGGCGGGCGAGCTCGCGCCGGTGCTGCTGAAGCACACCGCATCGGAAGGCCGAAGCGCGGCGCGTAGCCGGGCGATCTGAGCCGTCGGACCGATCAGGGCGCGCCCGGTCTAGCGAGGGTTGGATGGCTGCTCTATGCTGTGTCGACCGGAGTCGGCGCCCTGGCGCTTGCCCGGGTTCCATGCACCGCAATGGGATCAGCCAACGCCGCTTTGCAGAGGACGCGCATGCCGACTTACCAAGAAGCGTATCGACGGTCGATCGACGACCCCGAAGCGTTCTGGGCCGAACAGGCCCGTCGCATTCACTGGCATACGCCGTTCGAACGGGTGCTCGACCGGAGCAAGCCGCCGTTCGCGCGCTGGTTCGTCGGCGGCAAGACCAATCTGTGCCATAACGCGGTGGACCGCCATCTCGCGTCGCGCGCGCAACAGGATGCGCTCGTCTATGTATCGACGGAAACGGGTATCGAGCGCCGCTATACGTACGCCGAGCTGCACGCGGAAGT
Organism: Caballeronia sp. J97; assembly: GCF_905220305.1. NCBI lineage: Bacteria > Pseudomonadati > Pseudomonadota > Betaproteobacteria > Burkholderiales > Burkholderiaceae > Caballeronia > Caballeronia sp. J97. The sequence goes on from NZ_CAJMZL010000005.1 coordinate 175,708, forward strand.
GAACCGCATGGCGGCCGTCATGCGTTCGCTCCATGTGAACAAGGGCGATCGCGTGCTCATCTATCTGCCGATGATCCCCGAAGCGCTCTTCGCGATGCTCGCATGCGCGCGCATCGGCGCGATTCATTCGGTCGTGTTCGGTGGCTTCGCGGCGCCGAATCTCGCGGCGCGCATCGATGACGCGGAGCCCGCGCTCATCGTCACCGCCGACGCCGGCGCGCGCGCGGGCAAGGTGATCGACTACACGCCGCTCGTCGACGAAGCCCTGTCGCGCGCCGAATACAAGGTGCCGCAAGTGCTGCTGGTCGACCGGCAGCTTGCGCCTGAGCGCCTGCAGGCGAGCTATCTCGTCGCGTACGAGCCGCTGCGCGAGCAGTTCTTCGATGCGCACGTGCCGTGCGAATGGCTCGAATCGAACGAGCCTTCATATGTGCTCTACACGTCCGGCACGACGGGCAGGCCGAAGGGCGTGCAGCGCGATGTCGGTGGCTACGCGGTGGCGCTCGCCGCATCGATGGAACACATTTTTCAGGGCGCGCCCGGCGACACGATGTTCACCGCATCGGATATCGGCTGGGTCGTCGGGCATAGCTATATCATCTATGCGCCGTTGCTCGCCGGCCTCACGACGGTCATGTACGAAGGCACGCCGGTTCGTCCCGATGGCGGCATCTGGTGGCGGCTCGTCCAGCAATACAAGATCAACCTGATGTTCACCGCGCCGACCGCGATCCGCGTGCTGAAGAAACAGGATCCGGCGCTGATGGAGAAATACGATCTGTCGAGCCTGCGCACGTTGTTTCTCGCGGGCGAGCCGCTCGACGAGCCGACCGCGCAGTGGATCCAGAGCGCGCTGAAAAAGCCCGTCATCGACAACTACTGGCAGACGGAGACCGGCTGGCCGATGATCGCGATTCCGCGCGGCATCGAGGCGTTGCCGTCGAAGCTTGGCTCGCCGGGCGTGCCGTCGATGGGCTTCAATCTCACGCTGCGCAACGAAGCGACGGGCGATGCATGCGCGCCGGGCGAGAAGGGCGTCGTGACGCTCGCCTATCCGTTGCCGCCGGGCTGCATGCAGACCGTGTGGGGCGACGACCAGCGCTTCGTCGATACGTACTGGAAGAGCGTGCCGAACCAGATGGTCTATTCGACCTTCGACTGGGGCGTGCGGGACGAGGACGGCTATGTGTCGATTCTCGGGCGCACCGATGACGTGATCAACGTCGCGGGGCATCGGCTCGGCACGCGGGAGATCGAGGAAGCGTTGTCGGCGCATCCGGCCGTGGCCGAGGTCGCGGTCGTGGGTATCGCCGATGCCGTCAAGGGGCAGGCGGCCGCGGCGTTCGTCGTGCTGCGCGACGCGGATCGCATCAATGCGCCGGGCGCGCGCGAAGGCTTGGAGGCGGAGCTTTGTCACGCGGTCGATTCGCAGCTCGGGGCGATCGCGCGTCCGGCGCGCGTGCACTTCGTGACGATGCTGCCGAAGACGCGCTCAGGGAAGCTGCTGCGGCGCGCGATCGCGGCGCTGGCGGAAGGGCGCGATCCGGGCGAATTGCCGACGATCGAGGACCCGGGTGCGTTGATGCAGGTGAGGGAGGCGCTGGGCAGTTGAGCGTCCGAAACGCGACGGGCGCGCGATCCGCTGGAGGACCGGCGCGCGCGCCGCGATCGATCGGATGTTGCAATTACGCCTTCGCTGCCTCATGCGTCTTCGGCAACAAGACCGTGAGCACGCCGAGCAACGGCAGGAACGCACACACCTTGTACACATAATCGATGCTCGTGGCATCCGCGAGATGACCGAGCACCGCCGCACCGACGCCGCCCATCCCGAACGCGAATCCGAAGAACAGCCCCGCGACCATGCCCACCTTGCCCGGAATCAGCTCCTGGGCGTAGACGAGAATCGCCGAGAACGCCGACGCCAGCACGAGCCCGATGATCACCGACAGCACGCCGGTCCAGAACAGATTCGCGTAAGGCATCAGGAGCGTGAACGGCGCGACGCCGAGAATCGATACCCAGATCACGGCCTTGCGTCCGACCTTGTCGCCGACCGGGCCGCCGACGATCGTGCCCGCGGCCACCGCCGCGAGGAACACGAACAGGTGGATCTGCGCTGCCTGCACCGAGATGCCGAACTTGCTGATCAGGTAGAACGTGAAATAACTCGTGATGCTCGCGAGATAGAAGTACTTCGAAAACACGAGCAGCACGAGCACGCTCATCGCCATGATGACCTTGTTGCGCGGCAGCGTCGCGTGCGCGACTTGCGAGCGGCCCTTCTTCGTCGCCGGGTGACGCTTGTACCAGCGGCCGATATTCGCCAGCACGAACATCGCGACGAGCGCCGCCGCCGAGAACCACGCGATGCTTTTCTGCCCGTGCGGAATGACGATCAGCGCGGCGAGCAGCGGCCCGAGCGACGAGCCCGCGTTGCCGCCCACCTGAAACAGCGACTGCGCGAGGCCATGCTTGCCGCCGGAAGCCATGCGCGCGACCCGCGAAGACTCCGGATGAAACACCGACGAACCGCAGCCGACCAGCGCCGCCGCGATCAGCAGCGTGCCGAAGTTGCCCGCAATCGACATCAGCAGGAGACCCGACAGCGTGAAGCCCATGCCGACCGGAAGCGAATAAGGCTTCGGATGCTTGTCGGTATACAGCCCGACGAGCGGTTGCAGCAGTGAAGCCGTCACCTGATACACCAGCGTGATCAGGCCGATCTGTCCGAACGAGAGCGCGAACTCGCTCTTGAACATCGGATAGATCGCCAGAATCAGCGACTGGATCATGTCGTTCAGGAGGTGCGAGAAGCTGATCGCGCCCAGAACGGAATAAACGGTGCGTTGCGTGCCCGTGCTCGCGGATGCCGCGGCGGAAGCGCCGGCCGACGCGCCGGAAGGCGACAAAGCGCCCTTGTCGATGCTCGTTTGCATAGTGAATGGCTGGTGAAAGCGGAATTCGTCCCGGATTTTGTTTTTACAGTGCGACATTTATGCGCAAGCTGAATTTCTGACAAGTGTAGGCTGTCGTTGTCTCGTTGTCCTGCCAAGCTTTGTCGCGAATCGGACAGGATCGCTGTCGAAGCAACCGTCATTTCGTCTTACGCAACGATTTTTGGCCGGTTATAAGAAGCGACGCTCGGCGAACACATCTCCGCCTTGCAATAAAAGGCTCAAGAAAGCCGACAAACCTGCCGTACTCACGGTGGGAACCAGACCAGGACGCGCCGCACGACGGCCCAGTCCACAGATCAAATTCGGGGATCGATCGATGAAACTGTTTTCGCTACGCGGCGCAAAAGACGCGGGCTTCGTGGCGCACGCCGAGGCCGGGCGCGCGCTGTCCGTCAAGGCATCGCTGAGACTGGCGTTCGGGCTCGTGCTCGCGGGGACGCTCGCCATCGGCGCGATCGCGCTCACGCAGATCAGCCGTCTGAACGGCGCGACCGAATCCATCTACACGCAAGGCTATGTCGCGAGCCGCGCGGCCGAGGAAACCCGCGGCTATCTGCTGCGCGCGAGCCGCTCTCAGAAGATGCTGCTCACCGCGAGCACCGCGAAAGAGCGCGACGATCTCGGCGCGCAGATCGAGCAATCGCTCGCCGACATCGGCCGTGAGCAGGCGCAACTCGCGCAATACATCGATCACGCCGACAAGGACGCGCTCGCGCAGCAAAAGAATTTCTCGGGCGCGCTCGCGAAGTGGAGCGACAACCTGCGCACCTTCGTCAAGCTCGTGAAAGAGCAGCCGCTCGATCTCTCGCAGATGAACTGGCAAGTCGGCACACAGGACGTGTCGCTGCTCGTCGAGACGGGCAAGCTCGAAAAGATGGTCGACGAACTCGTCGCGCGGCGCGGAGCGGCGGCCAAGGCGACGATCGATTCCGCCGCGTTCATCTTCCATTCGTCGTTCGTGATGGTGTCGGCGCTGACGCTCGCGTTGTTCGCGCTCGCGATCGTCGTCTCCGAATGGGTCGTGCGGCGTCTCGCCGGCCAGCTCGGCGGCGAGCCCGGTTATGCGAAGGACATCGCGCGCCGGATCGCGTCGGGCGATCTCGCCTATCCCGTCAGGCTCAAGCGCCGCGACGATGCCTCGATGCTCCACGCGCTGTCGGAAATGCAAGCGGGCCTGTCGTCTACTGTCGGCGATATCGCGGCGAGCGCGGAGGCGATCGCATCGGCATCGAGCGAGATTTCCACGGGGAACGTCGACCTGTCGCGCCGCACCGAAGAGCAGGCGGTCGCGCTCGAAAAAACCGCGGCCAGCATGGAGCAGCTCACGTCGACGGTGCGTCAGAACGCCGACAACGCAAAGCAGGCGAGCACGCTCGCCGCGAATGCATCGGAGATCGCGGAGAAGGGCGGCGCCGTGGTGGGCCGCGTGGTCGAGACGATGCAGCGCATCGATGCGAGCGCGAAGAGCATCGGCGACATCATCGGGGTGATCGAAGGCATCGCGTTCCAGACCAACATCCTCGCGCTCAACGCGGCGGTCGAAGCCGCGCGCGCGGGCGAGCAGGGGCGCGGCTTCGCGGTCGTCGCGGGCGAAGTGCGCAATCTCGCGCAGCGCTCGTCGTCGGCGGCCAAGGAGATCAAAGGGCTGATCGATACATCGGTGTCGCGCGTTTCGGACGGCTCGGCCTACGCGCAGGAAGCGGGCGCGACGATGGAGGAAGTCGTGAACGCGGTGCGTCGCGTCACCGACATCATGGGCGAGATTTCGGCGGCATCGGCGGAGCAGAAGACGGGCATCGAATCGATCGGCGAGGCCGTCACGAAGATGGACGCGAACACGCAGCAGAACGCCGCGCTCGTCGAAGAGGCGGCCGCGGCAGCGCAATCGCTCGACGACCAGGCGCGCGCGTTGAAGTCGCTCGTCGGAAAATTCCAGTTGGCCTGACGCCAGGCATCGGGATAGAATCGCGGACGGGCGCGGCAGGGCGCCCGGTCTCGCGAAAGTCTTACGCACCTGCCGCGCAGTGCCTCAACTCCGGATCGAACCGCAACGTCGAACCTTTACAGCCGCAGCGAGAACGGCGCACCAAGGGAACAACGTCATGTGGTCTACATCCTGTCCGATTTCTTTTTCCGTATCCAACAGCGACTATCTGCGCGAACACGCGCGACGTCTGCTTCGTCACGCCCGCGAAGGCGACGCGGCGGCCTCCATGCCCGTCTTGCGCCGCCTGCTCGCGGCGAACGTCACGCGCGCGGAGCGTCTCGCCGATCTGCACGCGATCCGCGACGATCTGCAACTGAAGCATCTGCTCGCGATGCTCGCCGCCGAACTCGGCTATGCAAGCTGGGACGCATGCAAGCCCGATATCGACAGTCGGCCGGGCGCGATGATCGACCGCTATCGGCTCGACGCCGGCGCGTTCAACGATTACGAAACGAACTGGTTTGCGAACGAGGCGGACGCGCTCGAATGGCAGCGCGGACACGGCGGCTATATCGTGCGATACGGCGAGCAGGCCGTGGCGATCTTGAAGCGGGAATGAGCGGGAAGTGATGCGCGCAAGAAGGAAGCCGGTCAGATCAGCTCGACTTCCTTCCAGTTCGCGCTAAAGAAAAAACGGCTCAGCTCCTTCGTGAGCTCGTTCAGTGCGCTCATCTCGGCCGGCGAGATCTTGCGCACCTGTTGCGGCGAGGTCCAGTCGCCGTAGATCAGCGCGACGGTCGTATCGTTCGATTTCACCGGCAGCAGCACGAAGGCCTGCGCCTCGCCGAGCGTCTCTTTGTACCAGCGCGGCAGGCGCGCGTCGATGCGCGCGTCGTGCGCGTTCTCGATGAAGATGCCGACCGGATTGCTGATCGCGAGATGAAACACGTCGGGCCGGAATTCCGCCGAGAAACGCAGTTGCGGCAGCATCGGCTCCAGGCCCGCGCCGAGGGCGAGACGCGCGTGAAATTCGTGGTTGGCCTGGCGCACGAACACCACGGTGCGCGACAGGTGCAGACTGCCGAGGATCGATTCTGACGCGAGCGAGAGCGCCGGCGCCAGCGCGTTTTTCGCCGGCAACGAGCGCAAATCGGCGACGCTCGCGCCGATGCGCGCCTCCGCCGACACGTTCGCGCGCGCCATTGCGTCGGCGTTGGCCTGCAGTTCGGAAATCTCGCGGATCACGCCGTCGCTCGCTTCCTCGTTCGCAAGCGCGAGGCTCATCGAGGTGAGCGTTTCCGCGTCGGTCCTGAGCGGGCCGCTGTAGCGGGTGGCGATATCGAAGAGCGCCGATTCGCGGCCGTCCACGGCCATGTTCTGCGCGGTGAGCGCGTCGGCGACTTCGGTCGAATAGTTGGAGATGGCGCGCAGCCAGCGCACGTGCTTCGGCACGGTTTCATCGACGGGTGCGTTCGGATCGGTCGCGCGCATGCCTTCGCGGATCGTCTCGGGCAGGCGCCAGCGATCCGCCGCCTCGAGCCCGATCTCGTCGAAGGTGACGCCGAGCAGCGCGGCGCAGGCGGCGCTGTCGGGGATGTTCTCCGATGCCGCCTTGCGTCGCAATTGATCCCACTCGTGTTCCAGATAGAACGCGACGAGCAGCTTGCCGATCTGCCGCATCAGCGTGCAGACGACCGCTTCCTCGGCGGAGCGCAGATCCTTGTGCTCGGTGAGCTGCCGCGCGACGGCGCCCGAGAGCAAGGTGCGGTTCAGTTCGAGCTTCGCGTCGATGCGGCGCGGCGCGCTTTGATGAAAGTGATCGACGAGCTTCAGGCCGACGACCAGATGGCCGACCGCATCCATGCCGAGCACCATCAACGCGCGCGTGACCGTGGTGATGTTGCCGCCGAATGCGATGTACATCGCCGAATTGGCGAGGCGCAGCACCTTCTGCGTGAGGCCGACGTCCGACAGCACGACTTGCACGAGGGACGTGAAGTCGAGGTCGTCATCGCTCATCGCGGACACGGTTGAGCGCAGCGCCTGAGACAGCATGGGGAAATCCCCGCGCTCGCTCATGCGCGACCACAACTTGTCCAGTAGTTCGGCCTTGGTGCGTGCCATTGCTAAAAATAAGAACTCGTTCGTTTACGCGACGGCTAACCCGAGGCGGTCCGGCAATCCAGCACCCAACAACGAAATGTACACGTTATTAGGGAGTTAGGGCGCGTCCTTCGATTAAAACACGAACCACCGTTCGCTCATAATGTCTCGTGCAGCACGAGCGAGCGCGACTGGAACGAGCGCGCCAGCTCGTCCGACGGCAACGCGTGACTGATGAGCCAGCCTTGAATGTGATCGCATCCAAGGTCTGCGAGCAAGTCGCGTTGCGCCTCCGTTTCGACCCCTTCCGCGACCAGTTCCAGCCCGAGCGATTGCGCCAGTCCGACCACCGCGCTCACGATCGCGCGATTGTTTCGGGACGTAATCAGGTTCTCGACAAAGCTGCGGTCGATCTTGAGCTTCGAGAGCGGAAATCGCTGCAAATAAGCGAGGCTCGAATACCCGGTGCCGAAGTCGTCGACCGCGAAGCGGATGCCGATCGCGGTCAGCGCTTCCAGCAGGCACGTCGCTTCTTCGGGATCGTGCATCAGCAGGCTCTCGGTGATCTCGAACACGAGCCGCCGCGCGTCGATGCCCGTCAGCGCGAGCGCTTCCTTCACCGCCGCGGTGAAGCGCTTGTCGCGGAACTGCTGCGGCGACACGTTCACCGACACGTAATCGAGGCGGATGCCGATCGCATCCCATTGCGTGATCTGCATGCACGCGGCCTTCAGCACCCAGTTGCCCAGATAGTTGATGAGGCCGATGGACTCCGCGAGCGGAATGAAAGTCGAAGGCGGCACGAGCCCGTGCGCCGGATGATTCCAGCGCATCAGCGCCTCCACGCCGACCACCGCGCCCGTGCGGATCTTCGTGATCGGCTGGAAGTAGAGCGAGAACTCGCCGTTGCGCACGGCTTCGTACAAGTCCGCTTCGAGCTTCAGGCGCTCGGCGTCGGCGGGATTGTCGTCGATCGTGTGAAAGACGAGCGCATTGCCGCCCGATTCCTTCGCCTGCGCGAGCGCGTGATCCGCCATGCGCAGGAGGCTCGTCTCTGCGCCGCTCTTCGCGCTCTTGCCCGCCTGTTCCGGATAGAGCGCCACGCCCACGCTCGCGGACAAATGCGTGTGCTGCCCGCGATGCCGGTAAGGCTGCGCGATCGCGGTGAGCAGGCGCCGCCCGAGACTCTCGGCGAGCTCCGCTGTGGTGCCGGGGGGCAGCAGCACGGCGAACTCGTCGCCGGCCACGCGCGCGACGCGCTCGCCATGGCCGGCCGTGTGCTGGATGCGGCGCGCGGTCTCGCGCAGGAGTTCGTCGCCGGCGTCGTAGCCGAGCGCGCGGTTGATCCGTTGATAATCGTCGATGTCGAGCAGCACCAGGCCGGCGTGCGTGCGCGTGAGCTCCGCTTCGTCCTGCGCCGCACCGATCGCGCTCTTGAGTGCGACGAGGTTGTCGAGGCCCGTCAGCGCATCGTGGTTCAGCGTGTGCAGGAGCGATGCTTCGCGTTCGCGCCAGTGGCCGACGTCGAAAGCGGCGAGCGCGAAGCCGGGCGTGCCGCGCGCGGCCGTCGACACGAGCCGCAACTCGACGCAGATCGGATAGGTGAGCGACTTCACGACCGTCAGCGTCGCCGATTCGAGCTTGCCGCTCGCGCGCGCCCGGGCGACGAGCGCATGCAGTTCGTCAGCCTCTTCGGATGCGACGAGATCGTGCAGCGTCAGCATGCTCAGATAGTCACGGTGATAGCCGATGAACTCGATGCTCGCATCCGATACATACTGGAAGCGCAGGGCGTCGTCGAGCTGCGCGAGGAAATCGACCGCGCCGAGCGTGGCCTCGGGCGCGCCGGCCAGAGCGGGCGCGACGCGCGCGGCCGCCGCGCTCGCCACGGTGCTGCCGGGCGCATCCGGCGGGACGGCCTCGGGCGATGCCGGCGGCGCGGGTTGCGCGTCGGCGCCCTCGGGATGCGAGTCGAGCGCGCTGTCGTGCCGCTCGCGCGCGGCGCTTCCCCATGCGCGGGAGAGCGCATCGAGCGCGATGCGCCACGGTGCTCGGCGGGAGACGTTGATCCGATTCGCTTGCATGGTCTCGTTGGTTTCTGGCGGCAGCGCTCGCCTTCGTCGGGCAAGCGGCGGCGCGCGGAACACCGCATAAGGCGGGTTCCGGCCGCGACGTGCCGCAGTGGGCGCGGCATGCTCTATCAGGCGAGTTATCGGCGCAATCGGGGATTTCTTTAACCGGGCCGCGCTTGCGGCGGCCGGAGGCGGGTATCAAGAATGTCCAGGAATTGTCGATATGAGTTTTCATATTATCTCGTCAGGCGAATTCGGTTACAGTGGCGCGTTTCCCGATGGGAACGGTTCCCTCGCCAGGGCCGATCGTTGCAAGGCCTTCGCCGCGTTGTTGACCATCAGAATCCGCTCGACCCGTTTGCTCCATGATCGAATTCATCAAGCTGCCGGCCTCAAGGCAAACCTTCACCGTGCCGCCGCGCGCATCCGACCCGTCTGAGTCATGCCCGATTCGTCCCTGAAGCGCGCGGCGCTGGCAAGGCGCGGGCAGAGTGTCTACGTCGGGCGTCAGCCGATCCTCGACGGGGACGGCGCGCTCGTCGCCTACGAACTGCTCTTTCGCGACAGCCCCGACAACCGCGCGCGCATTCACGACGACGTGCAGGCGACCGCGCATGTCGTCGCGCGCACGATCGGGGAGATCGGCGTGCCGGCGGTGCTCGGCCCGCACCCGGGCTACGTGAACATGAGCCGCGAACTGCTGTTCGACGACATCGTGCACATCATGCAGCCCGAGCGCTTCGTGCTGGAGCTGCTGGAAAACATCACGTTCGACGAGCCGCTCTTCAAGCGCTGCGCGCAACTGCGCAATGCGGGCTTTCGCTTCGCGCTCGACGACGTCGCGAGGCTCGACGATGCGCTGCTCGCCGCGCTGCCGACAGTGGATATCGTCAAGGTCGACTTCCTCGCGGCGGATCATGACCATCTCCCGGAGCTCGCAGCGACGGTGAAACGGCGCGGCAAGCTGCTCGTGGCGGAGAAGATCGAGACGCCCGACGATTTCAAGCAGGCGAGGCATCTCGGCTTCGATTTCTTCCAGGGCTATTTCTTCGCGCGTCCGCAGGTGCTGACAGCGCGGCGCGCGAGCCCCGCGCGCGGCTCGCTCCTGCGCCTCATGGCCGTGCTCGCCGGCGAACCGGGCATGCGCGAGCTGGAAATGGAGCTCAAGCGCAATCCGGACATCGTCGTGCAGCTGATGCGGCTCGCGAATTCGAGCGCGCAGACACGCGGGCGGCGGGTGTCGTCGTTGCGCGAGGCGGTCGCGGCGACCGGCACCCGCCAGTTGATGCGCTGGACGCAACTGCTGCTCTACGCGGACGGCAGCGGCCTGCCGTGGCGCTCGGATCCGCTGCTGCAGCTCGTCGGCACGCGCGCGCGCTTTCTGGAGCTCGCGGCGGAGACGCTGCGTCCCGCCGACGAAGCCTTCTCCGACGCGGCCTTCATGACCGGCATCTTCTCGCTCGTGCATGTCGTGCTTGACATGCAGCCGGTGGAAATTCTCGATAAGCTGCATCTGGCGGCTGAAATCCGCGCGGCCATTCTCGCGGGCGAGGGACCGCTCGGCGCGCTGCTCGGCATCGCGCGGGCGGCGGAGCAAGGCGATGCGTCCGCCATCGATGCGAGCCGCCGCGCGCAGCCATCGCTCGATGTGCTTACGCCCGCGGTGCTGGCCAAATTGCAGTTCGAGGCGGCCGCGTGGTTCGCGGGACATCGCATGGATCAGGGCGCGGGCGACGCGTAGACGCCGTCTTCGCATGAACGAGATCACCGGAAGGAGCGTGCATGAAGAAGGCTTTCAGCTTTACGACGGCTGGCGTGCTGGCCGTGGCGGCGGCGATCGGTTGCGCCGTGGCGGTCTATCCGCTCACGGCGGGCGCGACGCTCAAGCCAGGCGATGCCGCGCCCGATTTCACCGCGCAGGCATCGCTCGGCGGCAACGTGTACGACTATTCGCTCGCCGACGCGCTCAAGAAAGGCCCGGTCGTGCTGTACTTCTATCCGGCGGCGTTCACCAAGGGCTGCACGATCGAGGCGCATGAATTCGCGGAAGCGGTCGATCAGTACAAGGCCGAGGGCGCGACGGTCATCGGCGTGTCGCACGACAACATCGATACCTTGAAGAAGTTTTCGGTGAGCGAATGCCGCAGCAAGTTCCCGGTCGCGGCTGACGCGGACTCGAAGATCATCCGCTCCTACGACGCCTCCATGCCCATGAAGAGCACGATGGCCAATCGCGTGTCGTACGTGATCGCGCCCGATGGCCGCGTCATCTACGAATACACGAGCCTGTCGCCGGACCAGCATGTCGCCAACACGCTGCAGGCGCTGCGCGACTGGAACGCGAAGCACAAGGCGCAGTGATACGCTTCCGTTTCATCGTTTGAGCGTGCGGGAGACGCCATGCCTATCGTTGTCGGACTCATCGCTTTAGGATTGCTGATTTATGGCGCGATCTGGTCGTTCAACACCATCCACGCGCAGTTCGGGCTGGGCGTGGCGGTGGCCGTCGCGGTGGTCGTGCTGGCGATCATCGCCGCGGGCGTGATGCGCTGGCTCGCGAGCCGCCGCGAGATCGCGCCCAATCTGCCCAAGGGCGAGCACGGCGACTGGACGCACGAGCTCCGCACGGACTGGGGCGGCGTGCGCGTGGCGGCGGGCAAGCGGCTGTGCGATGTGCGCGTCGGCGACGAGCGCGGCAGCTACATCTTCGCGGACCTGCGCGGCGCGCGCATGCTGGAGCCGGCCGGCGGGAGCGGCCCGTGGCAAGTCGTGCTCGACGTGCAGGACGCGAAGCACGGCGAATGGAAGCTGCCGATGCGCGATCGCGGCGAGGCGCACAAGTGGGCGCGCATCCTGTCGCTCGCGACACAGCAGAAGCTTTGATCAGTCCGCGTGATAGCCCATGTCGCCGCGCACCTTGCCGCGAAACACCCAATACGACCAGATCACGTAGATCATCAGCACGGGCAAGAGGAACATCGTTCCGATCAGCAGAAACTGATGCGATAGCGGCGCGGCGGACGCATCCCAGAGCGTGACGGAAGGCGGCGCGATGAACGGCCACAGGCTGATCACGAGTCCCGTGAAGGCAAGAAAAAAGAGGCCGATCGAGCATACGAACGGCAGCACGTCGCGGTCTTTCGCGAGGCTCGACCACAGCGTCCACGCGAGCAGCACGGTCAGCACGGGCACGGGCGCGAACGCGAGGCTGTCGGGAAAACCGAACCAGCGCGCGGCGATGCGCGCATCCTTGAGCGGTGTCCACAGGCTGATCAGCAAGATGAACGCGATCACGCCGATGAGCGCGTAACGCGCCATCTTGCGGCTCCATGCCTGCAGATCGCCTTCGGTCTTGAGCACGAGCCACGTCGTGCCTTGCAGCGCATAGCCGAAGATCAGCCCGATGCCGACGAGCAGCGGAAACGGCGCGACCCAGTTCCAGCTCGTGCCCGCATAGACGCGTCCTTCGATCGGAAAGCCCTGAATGAACATGCCGAGCACGACGCCCTGCGAGAACGTCGCGACGAGCGAGCCGCAACCGAACGCGCCGTCCCACAGCCATTTGCGCGCGCCGATCACCTCGCGGAACTCGAACGCGACGCCGCGAAAGATCAGCCCGAGCAACATGAAGAGAATCGGGAAATAAACGGCGGGGACGATGATCGCGAAAGCGAGCGGAAACACCGCGAAAAGCCCGCCGCCGCCGAGAATCAGCCAGGTCTCGTTGAAGTCCCAGACGGGCGCGACGGAGTTGATCATCAGGTTGCGCGATTCGGCGTCGCGGCGCAGCAGGAACATCATGCCGACGCCGAGATCGAAGCCGTCGAGCAGCACGTACATGAACACCGCCAGCGCGAGAATGGCGGCCCACAGCGGCACGAGATCGAGCATCGCGTTCTCCGGTTTCGTACTCAGTTGCGCCCGCGTCCCGGCGGCACGATATCGTCTTCGCTCACGGGCCGCGCCGCGCCGTTCACGCCCGCCGATACCGCCGACAGCGGACGGGCCGCGCGCGTTTTCGCATCCAGTTCTTCCTTTTCGTGCGCATGCGCGACTTCCGCCGGCCCGACGCGCACCAGCCGGCGCAACAGGAACAATCCCGCGCCGAAGATGACGACGTAGGCGAGCACGTAGAGCAGCCACGAAAGGCCGACATCGGCGGCGGTGAGCGACGGCGTCACCGAATCCTTCGTGCGCAGGATGCCGTAGACGGTCCACGGCTGGCGGCCGGCCTCGGTGGTCGTCCAGCCGGCGACCACGGCGATGAAGCCGAGCGGCATCGCCCACGTCGCCGCGCGCAGCCAGCGTGTGCTCGTCTCGATCCGGCCGCGCGCGAACTGCACGATGCCCCACAGCACGAGCGCGAACATCAGGAGCGCGACGCCGACCATGATGTGAAACGCGAAGAACACGACGGCGACGGGCGGCCGGTCCTCCCGCGGAAAGTCCTTCAGTCCGCGCACGAAGCCGTTCGGATCGTGCGTGAGATAAAGGCTGCCGAGCACCGGAATCGAGATTTCGAAGCGATTGCGTTCCGCTTCCTGATCGGGAATTGAAAAGAGATTGGCCGGAATGCGCGTGCCGGATTCCCAGAGGCCTTCCATCGCCGCGAGCTTGGCGGGCTGATGCTTCAGCGTGTTGAGTCCGTGCGCGTCGCCGATCACCATCTGGATCGGCACCATGATGATCAGGAAGATCAGCGACATCTTCACCATCACGCGGCTCTCTTCCAGCGCGCGGCGTTGGCGCAGATACATCGCGCCGACGCCGAGAATCACGAAGCCTGCCGTCACGAGAAACGCGCTCACCGTGTGTCCGAGCCGGTACGGAAACGACGGCGTGAAGATCACGTCGAAGAAGCTCACCACTTCGAAGCGGCCGTCGGGCAGCAGGCGGTGGCCCTGCGGCGTCTGCATCCAGCTGTTGACCGCGAGAATCCAGAACGACGAGATCACGGTGCCCGCCGCGACGAAAATCGCCGACATCACATGCGCCCATTGCGGCACGAGCTTGCGCCCGAAGAGCAGGACGCCGAGAAACGCCGATTCGAGAAAGAACGCCGTCAGCACTTCGTAGCCCATCAGCGGTCCGACGACATTCGCGGTCGCATCGGAGAAGCGGCTCCAGTTGGTGCCGAACTGAAACGGCATCACGATACCCGATACCACGCCCATGCCGAACGACACCGCGAAGATCTTCAGCCAGAACGCCGAGAGCCGCCGGTAGACATCGCGTTTCGTGATCCACCAGTTGAATTCGAGCGTCGCGATATAGCACGACAGGCCGACCGTGAAGGCCGGCAGCAGAATGTGAAACGCGACGACCCACGCGAACTGGAAGCGGGAGAGCAGGACCGAATCGACATCCATGAACGCTCCTTTGTTCAGGCATTTTTGCAGCGGATATGTCGAAGGGACGCCTCGCGCGGGCGCTTTTCTCCTTAATACACGGTTTTCATGAACGCGGCCACGCGTCGCGCGGCGGGAGGACACGGCTGCCGGGCCGCCAATGCACCGATTTGGTACAATTCAGCCTCTTCGCTTCAAGGCTATGCGGACGACCGCATGCGCATCGTTTCATCGGGGACGGCCCCATTTTTTAGGGAGTCGCCCGATGTCCTGGATTCTTCTTTTCGTCGCCGGTTTGCTGGAAGTCGCGTGGGCCGCCGGTCTCAAATCCTCCGAAGGCTTTACGCGGGTCGGACCGACTGTCTTCACGATCATCACCGCGCTCGGCAGCTTCGTCCTGCTTGCGATGGCCATGAAACAACTGCCGCTCGGCACGGCTTATGCCGTCTGGACGGGCATCGGCGCCATCGGCGCGTTCGTCTTCGGCATCGTGTTCATGGGCGAGGCGTTGTCCGCGGCGCGCATCCTCAGCGCGGTGCTTATCGTTGCCGGGCTGATCGGGCTCAAGCTCTCGTCGGGGCACTGAAAAGGGCGCGCGTTGCGCGCGCGCCACCGCGCCGTGCGCAAACGCACCGGGACCGGAAATCGCTTGAACCCGTGCTGCACCGCGCGTATTGACGTGGATATAATGGTCTGAGCGCATCCGCTTTTGTCTGATCGCAACGTTTGGTGCTTTTCGTTGTATCGTCGCGGATGTGGGTGGCTTCTTTCGGTATCTGCTGCAAAGACCGCCCTTTTCAGCCGGCAAATCGTCCGTTAGCGGCGAAGGCCGGCGGCCGGCGCACTATGGGAGACGGCAATGCTTGAGTCACTTTCGCTCGCAGCGGGCCTGTCATGGGCGAGCGGGCTGCGCCTGTATCTCACCGTTTTCATCGCCGGCATGTTCCAGCGCATGGGAATCGTTCATCTGCCCGATACGCTCGCGGTGCTCGGCTCGCCGTGGGTCATCGGCGTCGCGGGCGCGCTCGCGGCCATCGAATTTCTTGCCGACAAGATCCCCGCGCTCGATTCCCTGTGGGACGCGGTGCACACGTTCATCCGCATTCCGGCGGGCGCCGTGCTCGCGGCAGGCTCGCTCGGTCACGCCGATCCCGCGATGCTCACCATCGCCGCGCTCGCGGGCGGCACGCTCGCCGGCGCATCGCATTTCGCGAAGGCGGGCACGCGCGCACTCATCAATTTGTCGCCCGAGCCGGTGTCGAACTGGGCGGCGTCGGCCACCGAGGATGTCGGCGCGCTCACGGGCATCACGCTCGCGCTCTTCGTGCCGCTGTTGTTTCTCGTGCTCCTGCTCGCCTTTCTGGTGCTCGCGGGCTGGGCGCTGCCACGGCTCGCGCGCGGCGTTCACGGCGGCGTGTCGCGCATGGCCAAGCACATGCTGCCGAGCTCGGACCGGATGAACCGGCTGCGGAGCAAGCACGATTGAGCACCGCATTCAGGAACGATCAGGCTGCACGCAAGGCAGGGCATCCGCATCCGGACATCAGGCTCGGTTTCACCCAGACGGCGCGCCAGGCATGGCGCATGACCGGGCGCGACTGGCGCGCGGGCGAGCTCACGATGCTGCTGCTCGCGCTGGTGCTCGCGGTGGCGGCGCTGTCGAGCGTCGGCTTTCTGGCGGATCGCATGCGTCAGGGGCTCGCGCGGGACGGTCGCCAGATGATCGCCGCCGATTTCGTCGTGCGCGCGGATCACCCCGTCGACCCGATGTTCGTGGCAAAAGCGAAAGCGCTCGGGCTCGAGACGGCGGGAACCACGATTTTCCCCAGCATGATCGGTTCGACGTCCGCGCAGCCGCTTGCGAGGCTTGCGGCGATCAAGGGCGTGACCGAGGGCTATCCGTTGCGCGGCGCGCTGCGCATCGCGCCGGGCGTCGACGCCGTCGATGCGCCCGTTCACGGCATTCCCGCGCCCGGCACCGTGTGGGTCGATGCCGCCTTGCTCGACGCGCTCAAGACGAAAGTCGGCGGCGCGGTGAAGGTCGGCACGCGCACGTTCACGGTCGCGGGCGTCATCACGCGCGAGCTGGATCGCGGCTTCTCATTCGTGAATTTTTCGCCGCGCCTGATGATGCGCGCCGACGAGATCGCGGGCACGGGGCTCGTCGGCTACGGCAGCCGCGTGACCTATCGATTGCTCGTCGCCGGTCCCGATGGCCAGGTCGAGCAGTTCGCGAAGTTCGCGCGCGACAACGTCGATGGCGGCAAGCTGCGCGGCGTCGCGCTGGAGTCGCTCTCCGACGGCCAGCCGCAAGTGCGCCAGACGATCGATCGCGCGAGCCACTTTCTCACGCTCGTGTCGCTGCTGACGGCGCTGCTCGCGGCCGTCGCGATCGCGATGGCGGCGCATCGTTTCGCGCGGCGTCATCTCGACGGTTGTGCCGCGATGCGCTGTCTCGGCGTCAGCCAGCGCACGCTGCGTGCGCTGTTTCTGAACGAATTCCTCGCTATCGGCCTGATCGGCAGCGCGGCGGGCGTCGTGCTCGGATTCGGCGGCCATCTCGTGCTGTTGAACTGGCTCGGCTCGCTCGTCGATGTCGAACTGCCGCAGCCGAGCATCTGGCCCGCGTTGCAAGGCGTGGCGATGGGCCTCGTCTTGCTGCTCGGCTTCGCGCTTCCGCCGCTGCTGCCGATCACGCGCGTGCCGCCGGTGCATGTGATTCGGCGCGAGCTCGGCGATGCCCAACGTGTCGCGCATGCGGCCTACGGCGTCGGCGTGCTGCTGTTCGCGGCGCTTTTGATCGTCGCCGCCGGCGAACTGAAGCTGGGCGGCATCGTCGCGGGCGGTTTCGCGGCCGGGCTGCTCGTGTTCGGCGCGATCGCGCGCGCGGCGCTCTGGGCCGCGGCGCGCTTCGTGCGGCGTGAGAAGAGCCGCGCGGGCGTCGGCTGGCGCTATGCGCTCGCGTCGCTGGAACGGCGCAGCGGCTCGAGCGCGCTGCAGATCACCGCGCTCGGAATCGGGCTGATGTGCCTGCTGCTCATCGGCATGACGCGCAATGATCTGATCAAGGGCTGGCGCGACGCGACGCCGCCCGACGCGCCGAATCAGTTTCTCATCGATATCCAGCCGGACCAGCGCCCTGGCGTGCTCGACTATCTGCACACGCACGGCCAGCCCGACGCCGCGCTTTCGCCGATGGTGCGCGCGCGCCTCGTCGCCATCAACGGCAAGGAAGTGAATCCGGACAACTACGACAAGGCCGACGCGAAGCGCCTCGTCGATCGCGAATTCAACCTGTCGTACACGACCGATCTGCCGGGTGACAACCGCGTCACGCAAGGCGCGTGGTTCGGCAAGGACGGGAAGCCGCAGGTGTCGATCGAAGAGGGCATCGCGAAGACGATCCGCGTGAAGATGGGCGACACGCTTCGTTTCGATGTCGCCGGCTTGGCCGTGGAAGCGCCGGTGACGAGCGTGCGCAAGGTCGACTGGAATTCGTTCAAGGTCAACTTTTTCGTGCTGATGCCGCCCGAGGCGCTCGCCGATCTTCCCGCGACCTTCATTACGAGCTTCCATCTTCCGATGCAAGACGCGCGCGTGATCGACGGCCTGGTCGCGCGTTATCCGAACGTGACCGCCATCGATATCGCGCCGATTCTCGCGCAGATTCATCGCACGCTCGCGCAGGTGATCGGTGCGGTGCAGTTCCTGTTCCTCTTCACGCTCGCCGCGGGCGTGCTCGTGCTCTACGCGGCGCTGGCCGGCACGCGCGACGAACGCGTGCGCGAAGCGGCGCTGTTGCGCGCGCTCGGCGCGTCGCACCGGCAAGTGCGCTCGGTGCAGGTGGCCGAGTTCGTCGCCGTGGGCGCGCTCTCGGGCCTGATGGCGGCGATCGGCGCGCAGGCCATCGGCTACGTGCTCGCGGCGCGTGTGTTCGAGTTCCATATCGATTTCAATCCGTGGCTCGTGCCGACGGGCATCGTGGCCGGCGTCGCGTGCGCGGGCCTCGGCGGCTGGCTGAGCCTGCGGCGCGTGCTGGCGCGCCCGGCGCTGCAATCCCTGCGCGATGCATAGTTTTCCGAATCAGAGCAATGACTGACGTAAATCCCGAAGACGAAGCACAAAAGCCGACCGCCTTCGAACTGATCGGCGGAGAGGAGCGCGTGCGCGCGCTCGTCGATCGTTTCTACGACCTGATGGACCTCGAGCCCGAGTTCGCGGGCATCCGCGCGTTGCATCCGCCGACGCTCGATAATTCGCGCGACAAGACCTTCTGGTTCCTGTGCGGCTGGATGGGCGGGCCGGATCACTACATCAGCCGCTTCGGGCATCCGCGTCTGCGGGCGCGGCATCTGCCGTTCTCGATCGCATCGGGCGAGCGCGATCAGTGGTTGCGCTGCATGGCCTGGGCGATGGAAGACATCGGCATCGGCGAAACCCTGCGCGAGCGCCTTCTGACGTCCTTCTTCGACACCGCGGACTGGATGCGCAACCGTCCCGGTTGATTCGCGCGGTTTTGTACCGGGTCGACGCAGCCGTGTCTGCTGCATCATGTCCGCTCGAAGGCGTCCGGGAACGCCCGATCCCCGAACTCGGCAAGGAAGCACGATCATGAGCACACGCGCACTCTTTCGCGAGGACGCCTATCAAACGCGTTGCGACGCGACCGTCACCGCCATCGACGAGCAGGGCATCCATCTCGATCAGACGGTGTTCTATCCGCTCGGCGGCGGTCAGGCGGGCGATGCGGGCACGCTCGCGCTCGCGGACGGCACGATCATCGCGATCGCCGATACGCGCAAGGCGAAGTTCGAAGGCGCGACACCCGACGACGCCGTGCACGTTCCCGTGCCGGGCCAGGAAGACGCGCTGGCGAAGGTGAAACCCGGCGACAAGGTGAGCGCGGAGATCGACTGGGCGCAACGCTATCGGCGCATGCGCCTGCACACGGCGAGCCACCTGATCTGCGCGGTGTTGCCGTATCCGGTCGATGGCTGCAGCATCACGACGGATTACGCGCGTCTCGATCTGGCGACGGTCGAGCCGATCGAGCGCGACGAGGTCGAAGCGAAGCTCAACGCGTTGATCGGCGGCGCGCATGGCGTGCATACCGAATGGATCACCGACGACGAAATGGCCGCGCGCCCCGAACTCGTGCGCACGATGAGCGTGAAGCCGCCGATGGGTCTGGGCCGGGTTCGCCTGCTGCGCATCGATGACGTCGATTTGCAGCCGTGCGGCGGCACGCACGTGCGCAATACGGAGGAAATCGGCACGCTGCGCATCGCGAAGCTGGAGAAGAAGAGCGCGCGCACGCGGCGATTGGTGCTGGAACTGGCCTGAGCATGGATCCTCGCGCGCAGGCGGTGCTCGATCTCTGGTTCGGCGAGCCCGCTTCACCGGAATTCGGTCAGGATCGCAAGCTGTGGTGGAAAAAGAAACGCGCCTTCGACGCAATGCTCACGGAGCGCTTCGGCGCGCTGCTCGAAGAGGCGCAGGCGGGCGGTTTGCGGGATTGGGAGCGCACGCCGCTCGAAACGCTCGCATTGATCGTGCTGCTCGATCAGCTATCGCGCAATTGCTACCGGAACACGCCGCGCGCATTCGCGGGCGATGGCCGCGCGCTCGCGTTGGCGAAGGCGCTCGTCGAGCGGGGCGACGACTTGCGCTTGCCGAGCGCGCATCATCGCGCGTTCGCGTACATGCCGTTCGAGCATGACGAAACGCCCGAAAGCCAGCGCGAGGCGCTGCGTCTCTTCGGAAAACTTAAGGACGAGACCGGCGTGTCGAGCTTCTACGAATCGGCGGTGGAGCATGCCGAGGTGATCGGGCGCTTCGGGCGCTTTCCGCATCGCAACCGGATTCTCGGGCGCGAGATGTCGGGCGACGAAGAAGCGTGGCTCGCGAAACACGGCGGATTCTGAGTCCGCCGCCGCTTCACCTTCCGCCCGTCACGTCCAGAATCGCTCCCGTCACATACGACGACGCATCCGACAGCAGCCACACGATCGACTCACCGACTTCATCGGCTGTGCCCGCGCGCCCGATCGGCGTCTGAACGCCGAGCACGTGCGCGCGATCGGGCTTGCCGCCGCTCGCGTGGATGTCGGTGTCGATGAGTCCCGGCCGAATGGCGTTCACGCGCACGCCTTCGCGTCCGAGCTCCTTCGACAGCCCGAGCGTGAGCGTATCGATCGCGCCCTTGGAGCCGGCGTAGTCGACATACTCGTTCGGTCCGCCGAGCCGCGCCGCCGCCGACGAGACGTTCACGAGCGATCCGCCCTTGCCGCCGCGCGAAGTCGACATGCGCCGCGCGGCCTCGCGCGCGCAGAGATACGCGCCGAGCACGTTGATGTCGAAGATGCGCTTCATGCGCGCGATGTCCATATCCGCGAGCGCCGAGCCGGGCGCGACGATGCCGGCATTGTTCACGACGCCGTCGATCTTGCCGAAGGCTTTTTCGGTCGCGTCGAACATCGCGATGTTCGCGGCTTCGTCGCTCACGTCGCCGGCAATGGCGATGGCCTTGCCGCCCGCCGCTTCGACCGCCGCGACGGTTTCATCGGCCGCGGCGGCGTTCGACGCATAGTTCACGCCGACTGACCAGCCGCGCGCGCCCGCGAGCACGGCAGCCGAGCGGCCGATGCCGCGGCTCGCGCCGGTAATCAGGATGACTTTGGACATCGGTCGTGCTCCCTAAACCGCGTTTCGATTTTCGGTCCACTTGTCGTGGGCGGGCGGCGTGTAGGCCGCGAGCTTCGCAATCATGTCTTCCGGCTCCGCCGCGACCTGGATGAAGTCCAGATACGGCGCGCGCATGAAGCCTTCCTCGACCGTGTGCCGCAGCATCGCCATGAGCGGATCGAAGTAGCCGTTCACATCGAGCAGGCCGACGGGCTTCTGGTGATAGCCGAGTTGCGCCCACGTGTAGACCTCGAAAAACTCTTCGAACGTGCCGACGCCGCCGGGCATCGCGACGAAGGCGTCGGAGAGATCGGCCATCTTTCTCTTGCGCTCGTGCATGTCGGGCACGACGTGCAGCTCGGTGAGATCCGTGTGGCCCACTTCCTTCGCGAGCAGCAACTCCGGGATCACGCCGACCGCGCGGCCACCCGCCGCGAGCACTTCATCGGCGATGAGGCCCATCAGCCCGACGCGGCCGCCGCCATAGACCAGCGAGAGATCGTTTTGCACCAGCGCGCGGCCGAATGCCCTGGCCGCTTCGGCATAGACGGGGCGCGCTCCGGTCGCGGAGCCGCAATAGACGCAAACTGCCTTCATTTATCTGGAATCCTTCGGTGTATCGGTCTTCGACGCGTTCGATGCGTCCTCGCGCGGCGGCAGGAAGTCCGCGTACTCGCGCTTCGGCAGCTTACCGGATACGAGGTCGTCGAATAGCTGCCGCGAGCGCCCGCGCAGATACGGCGCCATGATCGAGATGATGTGCAGGCTCGCCTGATGCAATTCCGTGCGGATTGCTTCCTGATCGTTGTACTTGCGCGGATTCATCACGTACTGGTACGAGAGCCAGTATGTCGCGATCACGCCGATGTTCGTCGCGATCACCTTGATCTCGGCGGGCGTCGCGACCATTTCCTGGTCGGCCACGAGCGCCTCGCACAACTGGCTCGCGAAGTGCACCTTGTGCGTGATGATCTGCTTGAAGTGCGTCTCGAGCGTGCGATTGCGTGCGAGCAGATCGTTCAGGTCGCGATACAGGAAGCGGTAGGTCCAGAGGAAATCCGCCATGTATTGCAGGTACGACCACATCTCGTCGATCGTCGGGCGATGATCGTCCGGAAAGCGCAGACGCTTCTGAATCTGCTGCTCGAACTGCGCGAAGATGCTGTTGATGATGTCGTCTTTGTTGCGGAAATGGTAGTACAGGTTGCCTGGACTGATTTCCATCTCTTCGGCGATCGTCGTCGTGGTGACGTTCGGCTCGCCGATATCGTTGAACAACTTCAGCGACAGCTCGAGTATCCGTTCGCGGGTGCGGCGGGGTGGTTTGGCTTCCATGTCGTCCGACCTTGGGATCGGGCCGCGAGGACTCGGGATGAGCGTTCGCGCGGCCGCTTCCGTTGCTATTTTTGAGAATATCGGACGATTATAAACCGGTCGTTCGGCCGCGCGGATGCGTGCTTTGCGCGCGGATGTCCTTCTTTACAAGATACGCGCAAGGCCGGCGGACGCAAGCGGCCACAGAATCAGGCCCCAGGTGATCACGCATACGCCGAGCGCGACCATCACCGCGGCGCTGCCGAAATCCTTCGCCCGCTTCGACAATTCGTGACGTTCGAGCGAGATGCGGTCGATGGCCGCTTCGACGCTCGAATTGAGCAACTCGACGATGAGCACCAGCAGCACCGATGCGATCAGCGCCGCGCGCTCGACCGGCGCGACCGGCACGAAGAGGCTGCACGGCAGCAGAATCGCAGCGAGCGTGAGTTCCTGACGAAACGCGCTTTCCTCGCGGATCGCAACGCGAAAGCCGTAGAGCGAGTTCTTCATCGCGTGCCACGCGCGCGTGAAGCCCCGGTTGCCCTTGTACGGATTGAAGGGCAAGTCATCGGGGCCGAGCGGCTCGGCCGGTTGCGCGGGCGTTTCGTCGATGTCCTCGAGATCGTCGTCGAAGGGATCGCGCGCGCGGGCCGCCGCGGACGATGCGCCGCGCGCGTGCGCTTCGGCCCGTTCCTGCGCCACGGCGCGTCGCGTCATGCCGCCGCCCGGTCGGAGCTGGCGGCGCGCGGCCCGAACTGGCGCAGATGCGATGCGAACTGTTCCGACGCCGCGCGCCACGAGAAGCGCTCGGCCCACGCACGGGCATCGGCGCGCTCGATCTTCAGCGCTTGCAGACAGGATTCGTGAAGGTCGTCATAGAGCGCGCCGGGGCCGTTCTCGCCGAGCACGTCGATCGGGCCCGTCACCGGATATGCGGCTACCGGCGTGCCGCAGGCCATCGCTTCGAGCAGCACGAGGCCGAAGGTGTCGGTCTTGCTCGGGAACACGAAGACATCCGCCGCGGCGTAGACCTTCGCCAGTTCGGGCTGCGACAACACGCCGAGATAATTGACGCCCGGATAGCGCGACTTCAGCTCCGCGAGCGCCGGACCTTCTCCGGCGACCCACTTCGAGCCGGGCAGATCGAGCTTCAGAAATGCCTCGACGTTCTTTTCCACCGCCACGCGCCCGACGTACAGAAAGATCGGCCGCGCGGTATTGAGCACCTTCGACTCCATCGGATGAAAGACGTCGAGATCGACGCCGCGCGTCCACAGCACGACATTGGTGAAGCCGTATTGTTCGAGATCGCTCTTGACGACGGGCGTCGGCGCCATCACCGCCTGCGAGCCCTTGTGGAACCAGTGCAGGAAGCGATACGTCATCGCGAGCGGAATGCCGAAGCGCGCCTTCACGTACTCGGGAAAGCGCGTGTGATAGGCGGTCGTGAACGGCAGCTTGTGGCGCAGCGCATACGAGCGCGCCGCGAGCCCCAGCGGTCCTTCGGTGGCGATATGCAGCGCATCCGGCCCGAACGCATCGATGCGGCTCGCGACGCGCTGTCCCGGCATAAGCGACAGGCGAATCTCCGGATAGGTCGGGCAAGGGATCGTTCGGAACTCCAGCGGCGTGAGCAGTTCCACGCGATGACCGAGCGCGGTGAGTTCTTTCGTCGTTTGCTTGAGGGTGCGCACGACGCCGTTGACCTGCGGCTCCCATGCGTCGGTAACGATCATGATTTTCATCGATTCGGCCCCGTGGTTCGTTCGTAGTCAGACAGTCGCGCGTGTTTTCGTCGCACGCGCTTCCGGCGAGCGCATCACCGTCCAGTAGACGACCTTCAGTTCGCCGTCGTAGGTTTCGACGAGCGCCGAGAGACTCTCGACCCAGTCGCCGTCGTTGCAGTAGAGGATGCCGTCGATGTCGCGGATCTCGGCCTTGTGGATGTGCCCGCACACGACGCCGTCGCAGCCGCGGCGGCGCGCTTCGTCGGTCATCACGCGCTCGAACTGCGAGATGAAGTTCACCGCGTTCTTGACCTGATGCTTCAGGTACTGCGACAGCGACCAGTAGTTGAAGCCGAGCCGGGTGCGCACGCGATTGAACCAGCGGTTGAGCAGCAGGATCATCGTGTAGGCGGTGTCGCCGAGATAGGCGAGCCATTTGGCGTGCTGAATGACGCCGTCGAAGAGATCGCCGTGCACGATCCACAGGCGCTTGCCCGCGAGCGTCGTGTGAAACGCTTCGCCGCGCACGTGGATGTCGCCGAAGGCGAGGTCGCAGAACTGGCGCGCGGCTTCATCGTGATTGCCGGGGATGTAGACGACCTGCGTGCCTTTGCGCGCCTTGCGCAGGATTTTCTGCACGACGTCGTTGTGCGCCTGCGGCCAGAACCAGCCTTTGCGAAGCTGCCATCCGTCGATGATGTCGCCGACGAGATACAGATACTCCGACTCGTGATGCCGCAGGAAATCGAGCAGATACGGCGCCTGGCAGCCGCCCGAGCCGAGGTGGATATCCGAGAGCCAGATCGTGCGATAGCGATGCGGCTGATCGGCCGAATCGGCGAGATCGTCGTGATGGACAGGCGCGGCGACGCGCGGATCGGACAGGCCCGCCGTGCCCGCCACCATGGACTCGGATGATTCGGTGGACTCTGATCGCAGTGCGAAGGGACCGTTGCGCAGCTCGGTGCCGCTAAAGCTGAAGGGGGAGGGCGGGTCGATTGCCGGGTGGGCTGACGAGGTGAAGGCCATTGGCTCGCGCATCGGGTTTCGGTATGCGCATTGCGCCATGCGGCCGTGACCGAGCCGTGACAGTCACGAGAAGTTCTTATTACTTGACAACAGCTTGGGCGGGAACGATGCGCGTGCCGGCGAGGCGGTCATGGAGAAATTGACGCGCCGGATCGAGCCGCGCGGCAGCGGCCCACAGCGCGACCCATGCCGCGAAGACGGCGAGCGTCTGCGGCACGGTGAGGGAGAGAAGCGGGTGCAGCGCGAGCGGCGGCAGGAACCACAGCCACGCGAGGACGTAGCGTGCGAGCGCGCGGACGGGTTTGACGGGCTGCCCGTGCGCATCGACGAGCTTGAGGCGCCAGGTTTTCATCGGCAGGGTCTGGCCGCCGTGCGTCCAGAAATACACGAAGTAGGCGGCGAGAACGACGCCGATCCACGACATCAGCCAGTTGTGATGCGTGAGGCCGTTGCGTTGCTGCGTGAGCGTGCTGAAGAGATAGCCGGCGAGGAACACGACGCCGAACAGGATGACGCCTTCGTAGAGCATCGTCGCGAGGCGGCGACGCAGCGTGGGCGCGCGCATCGGATCGATGGTGGCCACGGCGGGCTGCGCGCTCACGAGCCGTTGTACATCGAAGGCGCCTGCTGCGGCGATACCGGAATCGGCGTGGCCGGCACGATGCTCGCCGCGTTCGGGATGGCGGGTTGCGCCGGCGCGCCGGAAACGGGTGCTGCCGGTGCGGTCGCCGCACCCGATACGCCCTCCGCGTGGCCGGGAACGTGCCCCTGCTCGCGCGCAGTAACGAGACGGTTGATGTCTTTCACTTCGGTCTTGCCGGTGGGCGGCGCGGAAACGACGGTCGGACGACGCACGTGTTCGCTCGCGGCCAGCTTCTTCTTTTGTTCTTCGGAAAGCTTCTGATAGGCGTCCCACGCCTTCTCGCGCTTCTCAAGCGGTACCGATTTGGAAACCTGATAGTTCTCGCGCGCGACCTTGCGCTGGTCGGGCGTAAGCCGCACCCATTCCTCCATGCGCTGATGCAGATGCTTCTGCGCCTCGGGCGACATCCGGTGGAATCGCGATGCGATCTTCAGCCACTTTTGCTTGCGCTCGTCGGAGAACGAATCCCATTGCGTTGCGAAGGGCGCGAGGGCAAGATGCTGCGCCTCGGTGAGGCGGCTCCAGGAGAGCGGGCTTTCGGAAGACAGCGCGGACAACGGCGAGACGTTCGCATCCGCGGTCGCGCCCGAACCGCCACTGGGCGCACCGGCGGACGAAGGCGCGGCGGCGGTGGGGTAGAAGCGCGGATAAGTCGCGGCGAACGCAACCAGACCCGCAATCGCGCAACCAAAGACAATCGCGAGACCGCGCTTGTAACTCACCCGAAAATTCCCCCGCTGTATTCAGTGCTTAATGATTGCGCGTCAGGTACGCGTTGAAACCGTGATCGAGATACGCGTCGATCGGCAGGCTGTCGCTCATCATGGCCGCGTCGATATCGGCGAGCTCCGCCTTGCGCTGCTGATCTTCCCAATATGCGATGCCCGCGATCCCGATGACGAGCGCCGCGAGCGGCCATGCGAGGCCCAGGCCGCCGAGCCGCGCGAGCAGGCCCTTGGCGCCGTGGCTGTCCCCGGCGCCGCCCGTGTCGAGCGTGCCGCCGGCGCTGGCGAATGCCGGCGTGAAGACGGGCGCGGTCATCGTGACAGCCACCGTTTCCGGCTTCTTGCGCGCGATCGCGGCGCGGCGCGCCTCGCGCAGCCGGTCGACAGCGGCAGCCGGAATGTTCGACGTGTTTTCGTCCAGTGCGCGCACCACTTTCAGCGCGAACTCGTTTTCCTTCGTTTCAAGAGCGGAACTCATAGCGTGATCCCTTTGGCTTTCAGGGCTTGGGCGAGAGCATGCGTGGCGCGTGAACAGTGTGTCTTCACGCTGCCCTCGGAGCATCCCATCGCGGCGGCCGTCTCAGCGACATCCATGTCTTCCCAGTAACGCATGAGAAAGGCTTCTCGTTGACGCGCGGGCAGTTTCTGGATTTCGGCGTCGATCAGATTCAGGACCTGCTCGCGCTCCAGACGGTTTTCGCTGCTCTCGCTGCCGAGCGCGCTGTCCTCTGATTCGAAGGTCTCGAGCGGGTCGAATTCATCGTCGTCCGCGTTGCCGAAGGACGAGAAGAGGCTGACCCAGGTGTTGCGCACCTTCTGGCGACGGAAATAATCGTGCGTCGCGTTCTGAAGGATACGCTGGAATAAAAGCGGAAGCTCGGATGCAGGCCGGTCGCCGTATTTCTCCGCCAGCTTGATCATCGCGTCCTGCACGATGTCAAGCGCCGCGTCGTCGTCGCGAACGGTGTACACGGTTTGCTTGAACGCGCGTCTTTCGACGCCCGCCAGGAAATCGGCGAGTTCCTTGTCTGATGCCATCCGTTGGGGACCCGGCGCAACGAACTTGCGTCGAAAGGGATCGTGGAGTTCTAGGAAAACCTGCGAATCCTAGCAAAGTTTCGCTGCATCCGGAGAAAATGAGAGGTTTTGTTGCCGCTTGCCACATGCAATCAACCATTCACACGTGAGTTCGACAGCTTCTGCTTGCAAAAGGCTTTCGTTCCGGCGTTGCCCGAAGGTGGTGCCGGCACGGCGTTCGGAAACTTTTTGCTTGACCCGACGCGCGCGCCACTGTTACATTTTCTGACTCGCATCATCCAGTGAAATGTCTGTTTTGAGGCGAGCCCAAGAAGCACGCCTGTCAAACCTAGACGCGCCGCTTGAACCCGAGCCACAAGCCCGGTAGAGAGCACCCGATCAATTTTTTGCCGAAAATTCGAAAGGTGATGAATGAACATGCCCAGCGCGGAATTCTCCACGTCGGATACGACTCCCCCTCACGAAGCTGACTCCATCGGCGCCACCGTGCTCATGCGCGCATTGGCCGATGAGAACGTCGAGTTCATTTGGGGCTATCCTGGCGGCTCGGTACTCTACATCTACGACGAGCTGTACAAGCAGGACCAGATCCAGCACATTCTCGTGCGCCACGAGCAGGCCGCCGTGCACGCCGCCGACGCGTATTCGCGCTCGACCGGCAACGTGGGCGTGTGCCTCGTGACCTCGGGCCCGGGCGTCACCAATGCCGTCACCGGCATCGCCACGGCCTACATGGACTCGATTCCGCTCGTCGTCATCAGCGGCCAAGTGCCCACCGCGGCCATCGGCCTCGACGCATTCCAGGAGTGCGACACCGTCGGCATCACGCGTCCGTGCGTGAAGCACAACTTCCTCGTGAAGGACGTGCGCGACCTGGCCGAAACCGTCAAGAAAGCGTTCTATATCGCGCGTACCGGCCGCCCCGGCCCGGTGCTGATCGACATTCCGAAGGACGTGTCGAAAGCGCCGTGCAAGTACGAGCCGATCAAGAGCGTGTCGCTGCGCTCGTACAACCCGGTCACGAAGGGCCATTCGGGCCAGATCCGCAAGGCGGTGCAACTGCTGCTGTCGGCCAAGCGGCCGTACATCTACACGGGCGGCGGCATCATTCTGGCGGATGCCTCGCGCGAGCTGAACCAGTTCGCCGATCTGCTCGGCTATCCCGTCACGAACACGCTGATGGGTCTCGGCGGCTACCGCGCGTCCGACAAGAAGTTCCTCGGCATGCTCGGCATGCACGGCACGTACGAAGCCAACATGGCGATGCAGAACTGCGACGTGCTGATCGCGATCGGCGCGCGTTTCGACGACCGCGTGATCGGCGATCCGAAGCACTTCGCGTCGTCGCCGCGCAAGATCATCCATATCGACGTCGATCCGTCGTCCATTTCCAAGCGCGTGAAGGTGGACATTCCGATCGTCGGCGACGTGAAGGAAGTGCTCAAGGAACTGATCGAGCAGCTTCAGCACGCGGAGCACGGCCCGGACACGCAGGCGCTCAAGACGTGGTGGGACGAGATCGAAGGCTGGCGCTCGAAGGACTGCCTCTCGTACGACCGCAAGAGCGAGATCATCAAGCCGCAGTATGTTGTCGAGAAGCTCTGGGAGCTCACCGACGGCAACGCGTTCGTCTGTTCCGATGTCGGCCAGCACCAGATGTGGGCGGCGCAGTTCTATCCGTTCAACAAGCCGCGCCGCTGGATCAACTCGGGCGGTCTGGGCACGATGGGCTTCGGCCTGCCGGCGGCGATGGGCGTGAAGATGGCCTACCCGGACGACGAGGTGGTCTGCATCACGGGCGAAGGCTCCATCCAGATGTGCATTCAGGAGCTCTCGACGTGCAAGCAGTACAACACGCCCGTCAAGATCATCTCGCTGAACAATCGCTATCTGGGCATGGTGCGCCAGTGGCAGCAGATCGAGTACAAAAAGCGCTACTCCAGTTCCTACATGGACGCGCTGCCCGACTTCGTGAAGCTCGCTGAAGCGTATGGCCATGTCGGCATTCGTGTCGAAAAGACCGCGGACGTCGAACCGGCGCTGAAGGAAGCGCTGCGTCTGAAGGATCGCACCGTATTTCTCGACTTCCAGACCGATCCCACCGAAAACGTATTCCCGATGGTGCAGGCAGGCAAGGGCATCACGGAAATGCTGCTCGGCTCGGAAGATCTGTAACGCGGGCCTGTCACGCGAGGCTCGCGCGCGCCTGTCTTCACAAAGGACATGTGTGGCGCGCGGGTTTTTCGGACAAGAGCCACTCTGGACATACTCCGCCTGAGCGGAGATAGACCCATCGGGAAACACGAACATGAAACACATCATCTCCGTTTTGCTGGAAAACGAACCGGGCGCGTTATCGCGCGTCGTCGGGCTCTTTTCGGCACGCGGCTATAACATCGAAACGCTGACGGTGGCGCCGACCGAAGACAGTTCGCTGTCGCGGCTCACTATCGTCTCCATTGGCTCGGACGACGTGATCGAACAGATCACGAAGCACCTGAACCGCCTGATCGAGGTGGTGAAAGTGGTCGACCTGACAGAGGGCGCCCACATCGAGCGCGAGCTGATGCTCATCAAGGTGAGGGCGGTCGGCAAGGAACGCGAAGAGATGAAGCGCATGGCGGATATCTTCCGCGGCCGCATCATCGACGTGACCGAGAAAACCTACACGATGGAACTGACGGGAGCTTCCGACAAGCTCGACGCATTCATTCAGGCGCTCGACGCCACGGCGATCCTCGAAACGGTTCGCACGGGCAGTTCCGGCATCGGCCGGGGCGAGCGGATTCTCAAGGTTTAAGCACCTAAACGAAGTTCGATTTTTCTCCTCCGCGCGCGCGGAGATAGACCCAGGACTCAAGGAACCAACATGAAAGTTTTCTACGACAAAGACGCCGACCTCTCCCTCATCAAGGGCAAGCAAGTCACCATCATCGGTTACGGCTCCCAAGGCCATGCGCACGCGCTCAACCTGAAGGACAGCGGCGTGAACGTGACGGTTGGCCTGCGCAAGGGCGGCGCATCGTGGAGCAAGGCCGAGAACGCCGGCCTCAAGGTGAAGGAAGTGGCGGAAGCCGTGAAGGGCGCGGATGTCGTCATGATGCTTCTGCCCGACGAGCAGATCGCCGAAGTCTACAAGAAGGAAGTGCACGACAACGCCAAGCAGGGCGCGGCGCTCGCATTCGCGCACGGCTTCAACGTGCACTACGGCCAGGTGATCCCGCGCGCCGATCTGGACGTCATCATGATCGCCCCGAAGGCCCCGGGCCACACCGTGCGCAACACGTACAGCCAGGGCGGCGGCGTGCCGCACCTGATCGCGGTCGCGCAGGACAAGACCGGCTCGGCGCGCGACGTGGCGCTGTCGTACGCCGTGGCGAACGGCGGCGGCCGTGCCGGCATCATCGAAACGAACTTCCGTGAAGAAACCGAAACCGACCTGTTCGGCGAGCAAGCCGTTCTGTGCGGCGGCACGGTCGATCTGATCAAGGCCGGCTTCGAAACGCTGGTGGAGGCGGGCTACGCGCCGGAAATGGCGTACTTCGAGTGCCTGCACGAGTTGAAGCTGATCGTCGACCTGATCTACGAAGGCGGCATCGCCAACATGAACTACTCGATCTCGAACAACGCCGAGTACGGCGAGTACGTGACGGGTCCGCGCATCGTCACGGAAGAGACGAAGAAGGCGATGAAGGCCGTGCTGAAGGACATCCAGACCGGCGAATACGCAAAGAGCTTCATCATCGAGAACCGCGCGGGTGCGCCGACGCTGCAGTCCCGCCGCCGCCTGACGTCGGAGCATCAGATCGAGCAGGTCGGCGAGAAGCTGCGCGCGATGATGCCGTGGATCGCGAAGAACAAGCTCGTCGACCAGTCGAAGAACTAAATCGTTGCGCGCGTATTAAACGCGTCACGATTTTTGCTGGATGAAAGCCGCCCGGATGCCCTGTGCGCCGGGCGGCTTTTGCTATCCTACGGTTTTTAAAAATCACACAACCCGTTCATGAACTATCCTCATCCGATCATTGCCCGCGAAGGCTGGCCGTTCATCGCCATCGCGGCTGTCGTCGCCATCCTCGTGCAAGCGATGGGCGGCTTCGGCTTCGCCTGGATCTTCTGGCTGATCGTGATTTTCATCGTCCAGTTCTTCCGCGATCCGGCTCGCCCGATTCCGACCCAGCCCAATGCGGTGCTGTGTCCGGCGGATGGCCGCATCGTCGCGGTCGAAACCGCGCACGATCCGTACGTGGGACGCGAAGCGCTCAAGATCAGCGTGTTCATGAACGTGTTCAACGTGCACTCGCAGCGCTCGCCGGTGGACGGCGCCATCACGAAAGTCCAGTACTTCCCGGGTGCGTATCTGAACGCGGCGGTCGATAAAGCGTCTACCGAGAACGAGCGCAATGCCATCGTGCTGCAGACGGCGGGCGGGCAAACCGTGACGTCGGTGCAGATCGCAGGCCTGATCGCGCGACGCATTCTCTGCTACGTGCATGTCGGCGAGCCGCTCACGCGTGGCCAGCGCTACGGTTTCATCCGCTTCGGCTCGCGCGTCGACGTGTATTTGCCCATTGGCAGCCGCCCGCGCGTGTCGATCGGCGAGAAGGTTTCGGCCTCGTCGACGATCCTCGCCGAGTTCGCGGAATAACGCGGAGGACTCGATGGCGGCATTCAAACCGCGCCGTAACCGCGCGAACGCGACGCCCGTGCGCGCGTTCCGCCGCAACAAGGCCGCGCAGGACGTCGGCGCCGTGGAGACGCGGCGCGCGAAGCGGCAGCAGTTCCTCAGAAAACGCGGCATTTATCTGCTGCCCAACGCGTTCACCACGGCCGCGCTGTTCTGCGGCTTCTTCGCGGTCGTCCAGGCGATGAACGTGCGCTTCGAGATCGCGGCCATCGCCATCTTCGTCGCGATGGTGCTCGACGGCATGGATGGCCGCGTCGCGCGCATGACGCACACGCAGAGCGCGTTCGGCGAGCAGTTCGACAGTCTTTCGGACATGGTGTCGTTCGGCGTCGCGCCGGCGCTCGTGATGTACGAATGGGTGCTGAAGGATCTCGGCCGCTGGGGCTGGCTCGCGGCGTTCGTGTATTGCTCGGGCGCGGCACTGCGTCTGGCGCGTTTCAATACGAACGTCGGCGTGGTCGACAAGCGTTACTTCCAGGGATTGCCGTCGCCGGCCGCCGCCGCGCTGATCGCGGGCTTCGTCTGGCTCGCGACCGATAACCGCGTGCCGCTCAAGCTCGTGTGGCTGCCGTGGGTGGCGTTCGCGCTGACCATCTACGCCGGCGTGACGATGGTGTCGAACGCGCCGTTCTACAGCGGCAAGGCGCTCGACGTGCGCTATCGGGTGCCGTTCGCGGGCGTGCTGCTGATCGTCGTCGCGTTCGTGCTGGTGTCGTCGGATCCGCCGGTCATGCTGTTCTGCCTGTTCGTGCTGTACGGCTTTTCGGGCTATATCTGGTGGGGCTATCTGGCAGTGCGCGGCAGGCCGAATCCGGCGCGCAGCTCGCAGCGGGAGCATTAGAGCCGTCGCGCCCCAAAGAGAAAAGGCAGCAACCGACGAGGTTCGCTGCCTTTTTTGCGTCTTGGCGCATGTCGCTCAACCCGCGACCAGCGTGCCGTTTTGAATGTGCACACGCTGGCCCTGCGCGAACGGCGGCGAATTCTTGTACGTGAAGGTCCGCGTCTTGCCATTTTCCATCCGCACGTGCACCGAATAATCGGTCTCGCTGCGAATATGTTTCTCGACCGAGTTGCCGGCGAGGCCGCCACCCAGCGCGCCGAGCAGCGTCATTGCGGTGCGGCCGCCGCCGCTGCCGAACTGATTGCCGACGACACCGCCAGCCACCGCGCCACCGACCGCGCCGATGCCCGTTCCATGGCCTTCATGCTTGACGGCGGAGATCGATTCGACCGTGCCGCACGTCGAGCAATAGGCGGGTTGCTGCGGCGCTTGCTGCGCATAGGACGGTTGCGCAGGTTGCGGTGGTGCGGGAGGTTGTTGCGCCTGCTGCTGTGCTGCTTGCTGTGCCGCAGCTTGTTGCGCGGCGGCTTGCTGCTGAGCCGCCTGTTGCTGCGCGGCAGTCTGCTGCTGTGGCTGCTGCTGTGGCTGTTGGGCCGGACTCGGCGCGGCGGAATCCACCACGGGCTGCTGTGCGACCGCTGCCGTCTGCGTCTGAGGACTCTGCGCGGCGTTGCTCGATGCCCTCGGAAACAGGCCGGTCATCGCAGCGGTAGCCACGAGGCTCGCGACGATGACCGCGCCCGCCGCAGTGGCGATGAGCGGATGCAGACGCCGCTGACGCGGCTGAGCGCCGCCGGAAGGGGGCGACGTGCTGAGTTTGCTGGTTCCGTTATCCATTATTGAACCTCCGTTTCGAGGCGAACTGCCGCTACCGGTGTCGGCCGTCACAAGGACGATTGTCGGCCAAGCCCGGATTCTTCGCTTTCCTGGCTTGTAACAATTTCGCGGACATGAAGTGCATCGATTCAAGCATGACCGATGCCAGCCGCGATACCGCGTGCCGCCGCGGTGCTCCGGTCTGAATCGCATTGAAACTTTTACCAGCCGTTACAACAAATCGACCGGACGAAAAAAAGCGCGCCTCGAGGGGCGCGCTTTCGGCAGTGCTCCGGCGAAGCGGACGTCTTAGTCTTCGCGACGCAGATGCGGGAACAGAATCACGTCGCGGATGCTCGGACTGTCGGTCAGCAACATCACCAGACGGTCGATGCCGATGCCGCAACCGCCCGTCGGCGGCATGCCGTATTCGAGCGCGCGGATGTAATCGGCGTCGAAGAACATCGCTTCCTCGTCGCCGGCATCTTTCTGGTCGACCTGCTTCTGGAACCGCGCGGCCTGGTCTTCCGGATCGTTCAGCTCGGAGAATCCGTTGGCGATTTCACGGCCCGTGATGAAGAGCTCGAAACGCTCCGTGATGCCCGCCACCGAATCCGACGCGCGCGCGAGCGGCGACACTTCGATCGGATAATCGACGATGTACGTCGGCTCCCACAATTGCGATTCCGCTGTCTCTTCGAACAGCGCGAGCTGCAGCGAACCGAGGCCGGCGTTCAGGAAGGCAGGCTGCGTCGTGTCGACGCCGAACTTCTTCAATTCTGTGCACAGGAACGCGGCGTCGGACAACTGCGCGTCCGTGTACTGCGGCGCGTACTTCTGAATGGCCTGATTGATCGTCAGACGATGGAACGGCTTCGAGAGATCGAGCTCGCGTCCCTGATACATGATGGTCGCAGTGCCGAGCGCATCGACGGCGGCCTGGCGGATCAGTTGCTCGGTGAAGTCCATCAGCCAGCGGTAGTCGGTGTACGCGGCGTAGAACTCCATCATCGTGAATTCCGGATTGTGACGCGGCGACACGCCTTCGTTCCGGAAATTACGGTTGATCTCGAACACGCGCTCGAAGCCGCCGACGATCAGCCGCTTCAGATACAGCTCCGGCGCGATGCGCAGGAACATCTGCATGTCGAGCGCATTGTGATGCGTGACGAAGGGCTTGGCCGCGGCGCCGCCGGGGATCGGGTGAAGCATCGGCGTTTCGACTTCCATGAAGCTCGCCTGCGCCATGAAATTGCGGATCGACGTGACGGCCTTCGTGCGCGCCATGAAGGTCTTGCGCGATTCCGGCGTGACGATCAGGTCGACATAGCGCTGGCGATAGCGCGTTTCCTGATCGGCGAGGCCGTGGAACTTGTCCGGCAGCGGGCGCAGCGCCTTCGACAGCAGACGCAATTCCGTGCAGCGCACCGACAGCTCGCCCTTGTTCGTGCGGAACAGCACGCCCTTCGCGGCGACGATGTCGCCGAGATCCCACTTCTTGAAGGCGTCGTAGGTTTGCTCGCCGACGTCGGCGGGCGTCACGAAGAACTGGATCTGGCCGCTGCCGTCCTGAACCGTCGCGAAGCTCGCCTTGCCCATCACGCGCTTCAACATCATCCGGCCGGCGATCGCGACGGGCAGGGGATTCGCTTCGAGCGCGTCCTTGTCGGTCTCGGCGTATTCGGCTTGCAGCGCGGCGGCCTGATGCGTCGGGCGGAAATCGTTCGGATAGGCGATGCCTTGCTCGCGCAGCGCGCGCAGCTTGTCGCGTCGCTCGGCGATGATCTGGTTCTCTTCCAGTTCGGGAGCGGCGCCCGCTTGAGTCGGTTCGGTCATGATGATTCTTGGCTTGTATTGCGGCGAATGCGCGGCGGGAATGAAACGAAAGCGCGGATATCGCCGATCGATATCCGCGCCGAAGGACTTAAACGCCCTGTTTCAGGCTCGCGCTGATGAAGTCGTCGAGGTCGCCGTCGAGCACGGCGCGCGTGTTGCTCATTTCCACGTTGGTGCGCAGATCTTTCACACGGCTCTGGTCGAGCACGTAAGAGCGGATCTGATGGCCCCAGCCCACGTCGGTCTTGCTCGATTCGAGCTTGTCCTGTTCGGCCTGGCGCTTGCGCATCTCGAACTCATAGAGACGCGCCTTCAGCATCTGCATGGCTTCCGCGCGGTTGCGGTGCTGCGAGCGGTCGTTCTGGCACTGCACGACGATGCCCGTCGGCGCGTGCGTGAGCCGCACGGCGGAGTCCGTCTTGTTGATGTGCTGGCCGCCCGCGCCCGATGCGCGATACGTGTCCGTGCGGATATCGGCGGGATTGATTTCGATCTCGATCGAATCGTCGATTTCCGGATACACGAACACCGACGAGAACGACGTATGGCGCCCGCCCGACGAATCGAACGGCGACTTGCGCACGAGCCGGTGAATGCCCGTTTCGGTGCGCAGATAGCCGTACGCGTATTCGCCTTCGACCTTGATGGTCGCGCTCTTGATGCCCGCGACGTCGCCTTCGGACTCTTCGAGCACCTCGGTCTTGAAGCCCTTGCGCTCGCAGTAGCGCAGGTACTGGCGCAGCAGCATCGATGCCCAGTCGCACGCTTCGGTGCCGCCCGCGCCCGCCTGAATGTCGATGAAGCAGCTGTTCGGGTCGGCCGGATTCGAGAACATCCGGCGAAATTCCATGTCTTCGACGCGCAGGCGCAAGGCATCCGCGTCGGATTCGGACGCGACGAGCGTGTCCTCGTCATCTTCCTCGCGCGCCATGTCGAACAGTTCGTTCGCGTCGCGCAGGTCGTTGTCGAGGGCGGTGAGCGTCGACACGACGCCATCGAGCAGTTTCTTTTCGCGACCGAGCGCCTGGGCGTTCTTCGAGTCGTTCCAGACGTTCGGGTCTTCGAGTTCCTTGTTGACTTCGGCTAGACGCGCGGACTTGGCGTCGTAGTCAAAGATACCCCCGTAGCTCGCCCGCGCGGCGGCGCAGGTCGGCCAGAAGGCTTTCGATCGCGTTGAGACGTTCCGCTTCCATTGTCGATCTTCGGCTTCGTAAAAAGATGAAATTATAGCCGATTGACAGGGTTTCCCCGGCGTTCCGGGTGCGCGCGGCGCCTGCTCAGCCCGCGTGCTCGACGATCAGCTGCACCCGCGCGACGCCGTTCCACGAATCGCTGACGAGCCGGTACGCGACGGTCGCGCGCGGCGGCAGCGGATCGACGTGATTGAACCAGATCGCGTTGAAGCGCTGACGCCCGCGCAACAGCGACAGCTTCAGATGCTTCTCTTTCACGAGCGCCTGCGATGCGACTTCGAATTCGCCGGAGAAGGTCGGCGCGGGAAAGCCTTGTCCCCACACGGCGGCGTCGAGCATTTCGACGAATTGCGGCGTGAAGTAGGCGTCTTCGAGTTCGCCATCGGTTTCGACGGTTCGGGACAGCGCTTCGGCCGTCAGCCATTCGCGCCCGACCGCCTCGAACGCGGTGGTGAAGCGGGGAATGTCGGCGGTGGCGAGCGTCAGGCCCGCGGCCATCGCGTGGCCGCCGAACTTGTGGATGAGGCCGGGCTCGCGCTTGCTGATCAGATCGACTGCATCGCGCAGATGAAAGCCCGGAATCGAGCGGCCGGAGCCCTTGCAGAGCGTGCCGCTGTCGTCGGCGTGCGCGAACGTGAACGAAGGACGATGAAACCGCTCCTTCAGCCGGCCCGCGACGATGCCGATCACGCCCTGATGCCAGCTCGCGTCGTACAGCGTGAGCGTCGCGCGCTCGCCGGGATCGATCGTCTGCAATTCGGCGAGCGCCTGCTGCTGCATGCCGGCTTCGATTTCGCGCCGCTCGCGATTCATCGAATCGAGTTGCTGCGCGAGCTCCCACGCGCGGCCGACGTCGTCGGTCGTCAGGCACTCGATGCCGAGCGACATGTCCGACAGCCGTCCCGCCGCGTTCAGGCGCGGCCCGAGCGCGAAGCCGAGATCGAAGCCCGAGGCGGCGCGCGCATCGCGGCCGGCGGCGCGAAAGAGCGCGGCGATGCCCGGCTGCATGCGGCCTGAGCGAATCCGCTTCAGGCCCTGCGCGACGAGGATGCGGTTGTTGCAGTCGAGCTTCACGACATCGGCGACGGTGCCGAGCGCGACGAGGTCGAGCAGGCCGTCGAGACGCGGTTCGGGCGCGTCCCGATAAGCGCCGCGCTGACGCAACTCCGCGCGCAACGCGAGCAGCACGTAGAACATCACGCCCACGCCCGCGATGCACTTGCTCGGGAACGCGCAGCCCGGCTGGTTCGGATTGACGATCGCGCGCGCGGCGGGCAGTTCGTCGCCGGGCAGGTGGTGATCGGTGACGAGCACGTCGATGCCGAGCGCGTTCGCCGCCGCGACGCCTTCGACGCTCGCGATGCCGTTATCGACCGTGATGAGCAGATCGGGCAAGCCGGTCCCGGAGCGCGACGCCAGCTCCACGATCTCTGGCGTGAGCCCGTAGCCGTACTCGAAGCGGTTCGGCACCAGATAGTCGATCGTCGCGCCGAACATCCGCAGGCCGCGCACGGCTACCGCGCAAGCGGTTGCGCCGTCGCAGTCGTAGTCCGCGACGACCAGCATGCGCCGCCCCGCGGCGAGCGCATCGGCGAGCACGACGGCGGCTTCGTCGCAGCCTTTCAGGCCGGCGGGCGCGTGCAGGCGCTTGAATTCGGTCTCGGCTTCGTCGGGCGAGGTCACGCCGCGAGAAGCGTACAGACGCGCGATCACAGGATGCAGGCCGTGGCGCATCAGCGCCTCGGCGTCGGCGGGAGAGGAGGCGCGCGTAACGATTTGCGTCATTGCAAAATGCCTTATTCGATGAAAAGCGCCGCGATCGGACGGCGCCGCCAGAACTTGCGCAAGTCGGCGCGCGTGACGGACAGCGTGACCGAGCCGGTGTCGCCGCATAGCGTGAGACTCAGGCGGCCGAGCGCGCCGTCGCCGAGCGCTTGAAGCGCAGGCGCGAACCACGCGGTTTCCAGCGCCTTGAGCGCGTCGTTCCAGCGCGCCCAGTCCTGCTCGATGAACGGCGCGGAAAACGGATTCAGCTCGACGAGCGTCGTGCCCGGCGCTGCGTCGGCCGCGAGCGATGCGAACGACTCAGGCGGCATCGACGGCTTCAGTCCGCCCGCGAGCGCGAGGCCGCGCGTCGAGGCCGCGTCGGACATCACGCGTGCGAACGGGCTTTTGACGGGGCGCATCGCGCCTTGTCCGTGGAGCCAGATCGAATTGATCGCGGGCAGGCCGCGCGATTCGCGTTCCAGATTCAGCGGATGCTCGAACCACGCCATCTGCACTTCGTTCTGCAGCTTCATCCATGCGCGCGAACGCTCGCCGGTGCGGGCTTCGTGCGGCAGCCAGATTTCGATGTTGCGCCCCGTCGCGCGCAGCGGCGAGGCGCCCGCGAGCGTGCCCAGCGCATTGCCCGACACGTACCAGCGCAAGGGCGTCGGCGCTTGCAGCGACACGCCGAGGTCTTCGATCGCGGGCCGCGCGGTCTGGAGCAGCGCGCGTGCTTCTTCCGTATGCACGCCAAGCGTGTCGGGATCGATCAGCACCAGGTGATCGTGCGCGATGCGCACGTGAACCGGCTCGATGCAGGCCCAGGACGCATCGCCGGGCGTGCCGCCGTCGGCGAGCAGCATGAAGGGCGCGAGCGGGGCATCGTCGGCATAGCGTCGATCGGCGGGCGTCACGGCGCCGAAGCGGCGCGCGATCCAGCGTTCGTGCGGCAGCGTGCGCTGAAAATCCTCGCCGATGACGCGCTCCTCCAGCGTGGCGCGGGCAAGCAGCCTGTCCAGTGCCGCGCTCTCCAGTCCGTGCAGGGCAGTGGCGGCGTCCGCGGCCGACGGCAGGGCGAACGGCAACAGGAGATGGAGATGATGAACGGGCATGATGCTCGGCATTGTAGGGCAAAGCGGGTGCGGCGACGGACGTTCGCACCCGTCCCGTTCGCCCCATGTATGGCAAACTTTCGCAAATTTGCGCCACCGGGGCTCAACAACGCTGGAACAGCAGCAGAAAGGAATCGCTTGAAACTTCCGTACGAATGGCAGATTGGCTGGCGCTACACGCGCGCCAGCAAACGCACCACAGGCAACGGCTTCATCTCCTTCATCGCGCTCGTGTCGATGGCGGGCATCGCGCTCGGCGTCGCGGCGCTGATCGTCGTGCTGTCGGTCATGAACGGCTTCCAGAAGGAAGTGCGCGACCGGATGCTCTCGGTGCTCGCGCACGTCGAAATCTTCTCGCCGACCGGCTCCATGCCCAACTGGCAACTGACCGCGCAGGAGGCGCGCCGCAATCCGGAAGTGATCGGCGCCGCGCCCTATGTCGAAGCGCAGGCGTTGCTGACGCGGCAGGGCGCCGTGAGCGGCGTCGCGCTGCGCGGCGTGGAACCGTCGCTGGAGCCGGAAGTGTCGGACATCGGCAAGGAGATGCGCGCCGGCAGGCTCACGGATCTCAAGCCGGGCGAATTCGGCATCGTGCTCGGCAAGGATCTCGCGGCCAATCTCGGCGTGACGGACGGCGACAAGATCACCCTCGTCGCGCCCGAAGGCACCATCACGCCGGCGGGGATGATGCCGCGCCTCAAGCAGTTCACCGTGGTCGGCATCTTCGAATCGGGACACTACGAGTACGACTCGACGCTTGCGCTCATCGAAATCCGCGATGCCGAAGCGCTCTTTCGCCTGCCCGCGCCGACCGGCGTGCGCCTGCGTCTGAAGGACATGCAGCGCGCGCCCGAAGTCGCGCGCCAGCTTTCGCGCACGCTCTCGGGCGATCTCTACATTCGCGACTGGACGCAGCAGAACAAGACATGGTTCTCCGCCGTGCAGATCGAAAAGCGCATGATGTTCATCATTCTCACGCTGATCATCGCGGTGGCGGCGTTCAATCTGGTGTCCTCGCTCGTGATGACCGTCACCGACAAGCAGGCCGATATCGCCATCCTGCGCACGCTCGGCGCGCAGCCCCGCTCGATCATGAAGATTTTCGTCGTGCAGGGCGTGACGATCGGCTTCATCGGGACGGCGCTCGGCGTGACCTTCGGCTGTCTGATCGCGTGGAGCATTCCATGGCTCGTGCCGATGATCGAGCATCTGTTCAACGTCCAGTTCCTGCCGTCGTCGGTGTATTTCATCAGCGAACTGCCGTCGGAGCTGGTGCCGGGCGATGTCGCCAAGATCGGCGTCATCGCGTTTTTGCTGTCGTCGCTCGCGACGCTCTATCCGAGCTGGCGCGGCGCGAAGGTTCGTCCGGCGGAGGCGCTGCGCTATGAGTGATCTGATTCCGGCCAACAACGTCGTGCTTCAGGCGTCGGCGATTTCGAAGACGTTCGTGCAGGGCGGCTTCAATGTCCAGGTCCTCAACAACGCCCAACTCGACGTGATGAAGGGTGAAAAGCTCGCGATCGTCGGCGCGTCGGGTTCGGGCAAGAGCACGCTCCTGCACGTGCTCGGCGGTCTCGATGAGCCGAGCGCGGGCAAGGTCTCGCTGCTCGGCAAGCCGTTCACGGAGCTGAAGGAAAAGGAGCGCAACGAGCTGCGCAATCGCGCGCTCGGTTTCGTGTATCAGTTCCATCATCTGCTGCCGGAATTCACGGCGCTGGATAACGTCGCGATGCCGCTGCGCATCCGCCGCATGCCGGAGGAGGACGCGCGCAAGGAAGCGCAGGTCATGCTAGAGCGCGTGGGCATCGGGCATCGCGCGAAGCATCGGCCGGGCGAATTGTCGGGCGGCGAGCGTCAGCGTGTGGCGATCGCGCGCGCGCTCGTCACGCATCCCGCATGCGTGCTCGCCGACGAGCCCACCGGCAATCTCGACGGCGGCACCGCCGATACCGTCTTCAACCTGATGCTGGAGCTGTCGCAGACGCTCGAGACGAGCTTCGTGATCGTCACGCACGATCCCGATCTCGCCGCGCGCTGCGACCGCATCATGCGCCTGCGCGACGGCGTGCTGCACGAAGAGCCGCCCGTGCCGGTATAACGCGTTCCTCTTCGGGAGGCGCCATGTGGATCGATACGCACTGTCATCTCGATGCCGGCGAGTTCGATGCCGACCGCGACGCCGTCGCCGATGCGGCGCGCGATGCGGGCGTCGCGCGCATCGTCATTCCGGGTGTGGGGCGCTTCAACTTCGCAGCCGTGCGCGCGCTTGCGCATCGCATCGAAGGCGGCGCGTATGCGCTCGGCATTCATCCGCTCTACACGCCGGGCGCGCACGACGACGACTTGCGCGCGCTGCGCGAGGAAATCGAAGCGAGCATGGACGATCCGCGTTTCGTCGGCATCGGCGAGATCGGGCTGGACTATTTCGTGCCGACACTCGACGACGCGCGCCAGCAGTTCTTCTACAACGAGCAACTGAAGCTCGCGCGTGAGTTCGATCTGCCGGTCATCTGCCATGTGCGCAAGTCGCAGGACAAGGTGCTGAAGGGCTTGCGCGTGCACGAGATCCATCGCGGCATCGCGCATGCGTTCAACGGGAGTTTCCAGCAGGCCGATGCCTTCATCGCGCAGGGCATGCATCTCG
This sequence comes from Caballeronia sp. J97, assembly GCF_905220305.1. Classification (NCBI taxonomy): domain Bacteria; kingdom Pseudomonadati; phylum Pseudomonadota; class Betaproteobacteria; order Burkholderiales; family Burkholderiaceae; genus Caballeronia; species Caballeronia sp. J97. Next base: position 218,177 of record NZ_CAJMZL010000005.1, read on the forward strand.
GCTTCGGCGGCAATCTCACGTTCGAGCGCGCGCTGCAGATTCGACGGCTCGCGACCGAGCTTCCCCTCGACGCGATCGTGCTCGAAACCGATGCGCCCGACATCGCGCCATCGTGGCGCTACAAGCAGCGCAATACGCCGGACCAGGTCGCGCGCATCGCGCAGGTGCTCGCGCAACTGCGCGGCATCGACGAAAACGCGCTTGCCATAGGCACAACGGCTAACGCGCACGCAGCGCTCCCACGGCTCGCGCCCGCCTCTTCATAATCGTTCCGACCGACGCATCGATTGCTCCGGGTTTCGTCCCGGGCGCATGCGTTCGCCGTGACGAAGAACGACGAAGGAAGAGGACGAAGTGCGGGCGATTCTGCTGGGATTTGCGTTGGGCGTCTGGTGGTTGCAGCAGCAGGCTCGCTTGCCGGATGGCATCGTGTGGTGCGCGTGCAGCGCCACGTTCGTCGTCGCGACGGCGCTCGGCACGATGACGCCGCGCGTGCGCATCGCGAGTTTCGCGCTCGCGGCCTGCGCGCTGGGTTTCGCGTATGCGGCGATGCGCGCCGACGTGCGGCTGCGCGAGCAATTGCCCGTCGAGTACGAGCAGCGCGATATCGAACTGACGGGCTTCGTGCGCGGACTGCCCGAGCAACAGGACGACGGCGCGCGCTTTCTCTTCGAGGTCGAAACCAACGACGCGGGCTTGCGAGATTTCCCGCGCATCGTGCGCTTGCTGTGGATGTCCGGCGTTCGTGCGGAGCTTCGGGCAGGCGAACGATGGACATTGACCGCGCGGCTGAAGCGCCCGCACGCCAATGCCAACTTCGGCCTGCGCGATCGCGAAGTCACGCTGCTCGAACGCGGCATTCGGGCGACCGGCTATGTATCGATGGCGCGGGCGCCGCACCGTCTGAATGCCGATGCGGCAGGTCCGCGTCTGACGATCGATCGCCTTCGTGCGCGCGCACGCGATCGCATCGAGACCGTGCTCGGACGTGCACCGCATCGCGGAATCATCGTCGCGCTCGCCGTGGGCGCGCAGGACGCCGTCAGCGATGCCGACTGGGCCGTCATGCGGGCGACCGGCACGAGTCATCTCGTCGCGATATCGGGATTGCATATCGGCTTCGTCGCCGGGCTGGCCGCGTTGATCTTCGGTTTCGCGTGGAAGCGCGCGAGCGTGCGCGGCGTGCCCGCGCCGTTGATCGTGGCCGCGCCGAAGGTGGCCGCGACCGGCGCCGTGGTGTTCGCCGCATGCTATGCGGCGCTCGCGGGATTCAACGTGCCCGCGCAACGCACGCTGTGGATGCTGCTGATCGTGGCGATCGCGTTTCTCGGCGGACGGCGGCCGTCGTCGTCGATCGTGCTGTCGTGGGCGCTCGTGTTCGTGCTGATCGGCGATCCGTGGGCCGTGACCTCGCCGGGATTCTGGCTGTCGTTCTGCGCGGTCGCGGCGATCCTGCATGCGATCGCCGCGGCGGGGCGCGTCGAGTCGCGGGCGCGGGCGCAAGAGCCGGATGACATCGATCAGTGGGACCGCGTCGATCCGGGCGAAGTCGGCCGGCGGCCGGAACGGTCCGCCAGACGCCGGCCGCTCGCGACCGTCGCGCGGTTCATGGCCCGCGTGAGGCGTCACGTCGCATCGAGCGCCCGCGTGCAGTACGCGGTGACGATCGCACTCGCGCCGCTCACCGTCTACTGGTTCTCGCAGATTCCGCTGCTGGGCCCGCTCGCGAATGCCTTTGCGATCCCGTGGATCAGCGTGCTCGTGACGCCCGCGACGCTCGCGGGCCTCCTGCTGCCCGCGCCGTTCGACGCGCCGATGCTTCACGTCGCGCACGCCGCGCTGTCCGTGCTCTGCGACATGCTCGCGCGTCTCGCGAATGCCGCGCCATCGTCGCTTTGGCTGTTGCCCCGGCCGAATGCGTTCGCGCTCGCGGCATCGTGCGTCGGCGTCGTCTGGGCGCTCGCGCCGCGCGGCTGGCCGTTGCGCTCCGCCGCGCCGTTGACGTGGCTGCCGCTTCTCGCACCCGCGATGCATCCCGCGCCCGAAGGCGCGTTTCGCGTCACCGCGCTCGATATCGGCCAGGGCTCGGCGCTCGTCGTCGAAACCGCGCGGCACACCTTGCTGTTCGACGCCGGTCCCGGCCCCGAATCGACGCATGCGGGCGAGCGGATCGTCGTGCCGTATCTGCGGGCCGCGGGCGTGCGCGCGCTCGACGCGCTCGTCATCAGCCATTCCGATTCGGATCACGCGGGCGGCGCGCCCGCCGTGCTGCAATCGATCGCCGTGCGTCAGTTGCTCGCGTCGCTGCCCGCGCAGGACGCGTTGTGGTCCGATGCGCGCGCACGCGGCGCGCAAACGCTGCGGTGCGCGGCCGGGCAGCGCTGGAATTGGGACGGTGTCGAGTTCCGCATGCTGTGGCCCGAGCCGGGACCGCTCACGGGCAAGCCGAACCATCAGTCGTGCGTGCTCAAGGTGACGAACGCGGCGGGGCGCTCGGCGCTCTTCGCGGCCGATATCGAAGCGGACGTCGAACGCCTGCTCGTCGCGCGCGCCGCCGCCGCATTGCGCGCCGATGTGCTGATCGTGCCGCATCACGGCAGCCGCACTTCGTCGACCGAGCCTTTCCTCGATTCTGTCGGGCCGTTCGCGGCGATATTTCAGGTAGGCTATCGCAACCGCTTTCACCATCCGCATCCGACCGTGTTCGCACGCTACCGGATGCGCGATATCGTGCTGTCGCGCAGCGATGAAGACGGCGCGGCGCGCAGCGAAATCGGGTCGCAGATCACATTCGAGCGCTTCCGGCAAAGCCACGCGCGCTACTGGATGGCGCGCTAAAAAAATAGAGACACGCTTGAAAGACATCATCCATTTCTCCCACGCGAACGGCTTTCCGGCGTCGACGTATCGCACGATGTTCGCGGAGCTGGCCGACGATTACGAAATTCGCAGCATCGAACGCATCGGTCATGACGCGCGCTTTGCGGTGACGCGCGACTGGCCGTATCTCGTCGATCAGCTGATCGACGACATGAGCGGCTATCGGCGCGAAGAGGGCGGCGATCATCCGAAGGTGTGGCTCGTCGGGCACTCGCTCGGCGGCTATTTGTCGCTGATGGCGGCGCTGAAGCGGCCGCAATGGGTGAAGGGCGTCGTCATGCTCGATTCGCCGGTGATCTCGGGCTGGAAGAGCGGCCTGTTGCGCGTCACGCAATGGACCGGGCTGGACGAGCGCCTGTCGCCCGCCGCCGCGACCAAGAAGCGCCGCACGCAATGGACGAGCCGGGACGAGGCATGGCGGCATTTTCTGTCGAAGCCCGCGTTCGCGCGCTGGGACGAGCGCATGCTGTCCGACTATATCGATTTCGGCATTCCGCAGACTCATGCGAACGGCGCACGCTCGCTCGCCTTCGATCGTCATGTGGAATATCTGATCTATCGCACGCTGCCGCATACGCTCGGGGCGCGGCTCGCGCACGGCGCGCCGGTGCCGGTCGGCTTTATCGCGGGAACGCATTCGCGCGAGGTGCGGCAGGTCGGACTCGGCATGACGCGGCGCATTGCGGGCGCGCGGATCGAATGGATGGAGGGCAGCCATCTCTTTCCGATGGAACGCCCGATCGACACGGCGCGCGCCGTGCGGCGCCTGCTCGAGACGATGCGCACGCCGCGCTGACCGGGCGGTCGAAAGGGCGCGAGCACGCGCGCGGGACTTGACGAACGGCCGGCGACACGTTCCGCAAAAATGACGCCGAAATGCCCGTTTTTGTAGTCAATTTCCGCGCCGGGCGCGCTTCGTGGGAACCTGCCTTTACGGTATAATCCGTTTTTCCCGCGAGCATCTAGCGATGACCAAATATGTATTCGTCACCGGCGGCGTAGTTTCGTCCCTTGGCAAGGGTATTGCCGCCGCCTCCCTCGCCGCGATCCTCGAATCGCGCGGTCTCAAAGTCACTCTCCTCAAGCTCGATCCCTACATCAACGTCGACCCCGGCACGATGAGCCCGTTCCAGCACGGGGAAGTGTTCGTGACGGAAGACGGCGCGGAGACCGACCTGGACCTCGGCCACTACGAGCGCTTCATCAGCACGAAGATGCGCAAGGCCAACAACTTCACCACCGGCCAGATCTACGAATCGGTGATCCGCAAGGAACGCCGCGGCGAGTATCTCGGCAAGACGGTGCAGGTCATTCCGCACATCACCAACGAAATCCAGGCGTTCGTCGAGCGCGGCGCAGCGGCGGCGACGTGCGGCCAGCCCGATGTCGCGATCGTGGAAGTCGGCGGCACCGTGGGCGACATCGAATCGCTGCCGTTCCTCGAAGCCGCGCGTCAGATGAGCCTGCGCATGGGCCGCAACAGCGCGTGCTTCGTGCACCTGACGCTGGTGCCGTTCATCGCGACCGCGGGCGAGCTGAAGACCAAGCCCACGCAGCACAGCGTGCAGAAGCTGCGCGAAATCGGTATCTATCCGAACGTGCTGCTGTGCCGCGCCGACCGCCGTATCCCCGACGACGAGCGCGCCAAGATCTCCATGTTCTCGAACGTGCCGGAAGACGCGGTCATTTCCGTGTGGGACGCGGACAGCATCTACAAGATTCCGCAGATGCTCAACGATCAGCACCTCGACGACATCATCTGCGAAGAGCTCAAGCTCTCGCCGCCGCCGGCCGACCTGACCATGTGGTCGAACCTCGTCGAGAAGCTCGAGAATCCGAAGCACGAAGTGACCATCGGCATGGTCGGCAAGTACGTCGAACTCACCGAGTCGTACAAGTCGCTGATCGAAGCGCTGCGTCACGCGGCCATCCATACTTCGACGAAGGTCAACATCGAGTACATCGATTCGGAGCAGATCGACGCCGAAGGCACCGACGCGCTGAAGCATCTCGACGCCGTGCTGGTGCCGGGCGGGTTCGGCCGTCGCGGCACGGAAGGCAAGATCAAGGCGATCCGCTACGCGCGCGAATCGAAGACCCCGTACCTCGGCATCTGCCTCGGCATGCAGCTCGCGGTGATCGAGTTCGCGCGCGATGTCGCCGGTCTCGCCGATGCGAACAGCACCGAGTTCGATCAGGACACGAAGAACCCGGTCGTCGCGCTCATCACCGAGTGGTATGACCGCGCGGGCCGCATCGAGAAGCGCAACGAGGAGTCGGATCTCGGCGGCACCATGCGCCTCGGCTCGCAGAAGTGTCCGATCAAGCCCGGCACGATGGCCGAGCGCATCTACGGCAGCGATGTGAACGAGCGTCATCGTCACCGTTATGAAGTCAATAACCGTTTCGTGCCCCAGCTCGAGGCCGGCGGGCTTATCATCAGCGCCCGTACCCCGAGCGAGGATCTGCCCGAAATGATGGAGTTGCCGCAGTCGCTGCACCCGTGGTTCGTCGGCGTGCAGTTCCACCCCGAGTTCACGTCGACGCCGCGCGACGGGCATCCGCTTTTCAGGGCGTTCGTCGAAGCTGCACGCGCACACGCCGAAACCGATGGCGTGAAGGCGCCGGCCAAGGCCACTGCGGGAGCACAAGCATGAAGCTGTGTCACTTCGAAGCCGGCCTCGACAAGCCGTTCTTCCTGATCGCGGGCACGTGCGTGGTCGAGTCGGAGCAAATGACGATCGACGTCGCCGGGCGCCTGAAGGAAATGACCGAGAAGCTCGGCGTGCCGTTCATCTACAAGTCGTCGTACGACAAGGCGAACCGCAGCTCGGGCAAGTCGTTCCGCGGCCTCGGCATGGACGAAGGCCTGCGCATTCTGGGCGAGGTGAAGAAGCAACTCGGCGTGCCGGTCCTCACGGACGTGCATGCCGAGCACGAGATCGAAGCGGTCGCATCGGTCGTGGACGTGTTGCAGACGCCCGCGTTCCTCTGCCGTCAGACCGACTTCATTCACGCGTGCGCGCGCTCGGGCAAGCCGGTCAACATCAAGAAGGGCCAGTTTCTCGCGCCGCACGACATGAAGAACGTGATCGACAAGGCGCGCGACGCCGCGCGCGAGGCGGGTCTGTCGGAGGACCGCTTCATGGCGTGCGAGCGCGGCGTGTCGTTCGGCTATAACAACCTCGTATCCGACATGCGCTCGCTCGCGATCATGCGCGAAACCAACGCACCGGTCGTGTTCGATGCGACGCATTCCGTGCAGTTGCCGGGCGGGCAGGGCACGAGTTCGGGCGGTCAGCGCGAGTTCGTGCCGGTGCTCGCGCGCGCGGCAGTGGCTACGGGCGTGGCCGGTCTCTTCATGGAGACGCATCCGGATCCGGCCTGCGCGAAGTCGGACGGCCCGAACGCGGTACCGCTGCATCACATGGAAGCGCTGCTTTCGACGCTCATTACGATCGATCGCGCGGTGAAGGGCGGTCCGTTCCTCGAGAACGATTTCAACTGAGCATCTGCGGCAACAGGCAGTACGGCACGGGCGTCATCATCGGCGCTCGCGTCGCGAAAACAGGTCACCTGGAGTGATCGGAGCAACGGAGGAGCGTGCAACGCATCAGGGCGATATCCGCGATCAGCGGGACCAACGCCCGCTCCCCACGAAAGCGATGCGGATCGGATTCGATCCGATCCCGAAACGACCGCTCCTGGCGCCGGAACTGAACCCGGTCGTCATCGAAAGGGTCTGAGCGAAGCCAGTGAAGCGCGTGCGCAGCGTGTATCGAAGTGTAAAAGCAGGCGGCGCGCTTCGTTGTGACTGACAGAATTCATCGTCATTTCTTGAGGAAACCATGAGTGCTATCGTAGATATCATCGGCCGCGAGATTCTCGATTCGCGAGGCAATCCGACCGTCGAATGCGACGTGTTGCTCGAATCGGGCACGATGGGCCGCGCAGCGGTGCCGTCGGGTGCGTCCACCGGTTCGCGCGAAGCCATCGAACTGCGCGACGACGAAGCAGGCCGCTACAACGGCAAGGGCGTGCTGAAGGCCGTCGAACACATCAACACCGAAATTTCCGAGGCCATCATGGGCCTCGACGCCTCGGAACAGGCTTTCCTCGACAAGACCCTGCTCGAGCTGGACGGCACCGACAACAAGTCGCGTCTCGGCGCCAACGCAATGCTGGCCGTGTCGATGGCCGTCGCGAAGGCTGCCGCCGAGGAAGCCGGCCTGCCGCTGTACCGCTATTTCGGCGGCTCGGGTGCGATGCAGCTTCCCGTGCCGATGATGAACATCGTCAACGGCGGCGCGCACGCCAACAACAGCCTGGACATCCAGGAATTCATGATCGTACCGGTGAGCCAGCCGACCTTCCGCGAAGCGCTGCGTTGCGGCGCGGAAGTGTTCCACGCGCTCAAGAAGATTCTCGCCGAGCGCGGCCAGAGCACGGCAGTGGGCGACGAAGGCGGCTTCGCGCCGAACTTCGGCAGCAACGAGGAATGCCTGTCCACGATCCTGCAAGCCATCGAGAAGGCGGGTTATCGCGCCGGCGAAGACGTCCTGCTCGCGCTCGATTGCGCGGCCAGCGAGTTCTACCACGACGGCAAGTACCAGCTCGCGGGTGAAGGCCTGCAACTGTCGTCGGCCGAATTCACCGACTACCTCGCGAATCTCGTCGACAAGTTCCCGATCGTGTCGATCGAAGACGGCATGCACGAAAGCGACTGGGAAGGCTGGAAGATCCTGACCGACCGCCTCGGCAAGAAAATCCAGCTCGTCGGCGACGATCTGTTCGTGACGAACACGCGCATCCTGAAGGAAGGCATCGAGAAGGGCATCGCGAACTCGATCCTCATCAAGATCAACCAGATCGGCACGCTGACGGAAACCTTCGCGGCGATCGAAATGGCCAAGCGCGCGGGCTACACGGCCGTGATTTCGCACCGTTCGGGCGAGACGGAAGATTCGACGATCGCCGATATCGCCGTCGGTCTGAACGCCGGCCAGATCAAGACCGGCTCGCTGTCGCGCAGCGACCGCATCTCGAAGTACAACCAGTTGCTGCGCATCGAGGAAGATCTCGGCGATATCGCCAGCTACCCGGGCAAGTCGGCGTTCTACAACTTGCGCTAAAGCTTTTGCCGCTTTAGTCGATAAGACGCTCGGTGGTCTTTGAAGCGTCATCTTTTGAAGCCCGCCGCCCACGGCAATCTTGCTGCCGGGCGGCGCTTATTTCGGCTACTTGAATGCGGCTCGTAACTGTCGTTCTGGTTCTGTTGCTGGTGTTGATTCAATACCCGCTCTGGTGGGGGCACGGCGGCTGGCTGCGCGTGCATGAATTGCAGCAGCAACTCGCGCAGCAGACGGATAAGAACACGAACCTGAGATTGCGCAACGAGCGCGTCCAGGGCGAAGTGCAGGACCTGCAGAACGGCACCGCCGCCGTGGAAGAGCGCGCCCGCTACGAAATGGGGATGGTGAAGGACAGCGAGGTGTTCGTGCAGTTCGTCTCGCCGAATTCGAACGCGCCCGTCAATTCCGCGAACGTGCCGGGCATGAACGGCTCGACGCGCGGTCAAGTCTCGGCGGCGCCGCTGCGCGTGGTGCCGAATCCCGTGTCGCGGTCCAAGCAGGAGTTGCGCGATCTGGACAAGAAGGCGCAGAAGGAAAAAGCGGCCGAAGCGAAGAAGAAACATCAGGAGGGCGCGGCGCAGTAAAAGGCCAGCGCGTGCTCCGAACAAAAAAGCGCGGTCATCGACCGCGCCTTTTTTTCGTCTGGCAGTGTATTGCCGCTCCGCTTACCACCCTGTGCTGAAGCCGACGCCGGTGCCCCAGTACGGGCCGCCCCAGCCGCCGCTCGAATATCCGCCGTAGATCGAAACCGGAGCGGGCGCATAGAACTGCGACATCGTCTTCGCGGCGTTGCCCGCGGCGGCGGCTTGCTGCGATTCGTTCAGCGCCTGCTTGTCGATGGCGTTGTAACGGTCCATCTGCTGCTGCGACGTCAGCGTCTGTTGCGGCGCGGGCGGCGTGTCGGGCAGGCGGCTGTAGATCGGCGAGGGGCCGGGCGGATCCATCGTGCAGCCGGCGACGAGTGCGACCCCGGCAAGGCACGGCAGTAGTTTCCAGTCGAGCGTTACGGTTTTCATTTTGCGACCTCCAGCGGGTCGGACATCTATGCAGGAGTCCAATCATAACGCGCTGCGTCTGCCGTAAGACTGAGGCCACAGACGACGCGGCGTGCTTGCGCAGTCCCGCTACGCGCAGCGCAACTCCCCGCTGGACAAGGCTCGCGCGGTATTTCAGTGGCGCTGGTCCGGTGCCGGACTCACCCCTTGTGAGAGTTCTTTTGCGACAAAAAGTTGCGCAACGTCGACGGCGTCGAAGTCGTAGCGTTGATTGCAGAACTCGCAATGCACTTCGACGTCGCCGCGCTCCTCGATCACGCTGTCGACTTCCTCGCGGCCGAGCATCTTGAGCATGCCGCCGACCTTTTCACGCGAGCAACTGCACTGGAAACGCGCCGGCGCGGGTTCGAAGTGCTGCACGTTTTCCTGCCAGAAGAGGCGCTTGAACACCGTCTCCGGTTCTTCCTTCAGGAGCTCCTCGTTCGACAGCGTGCTGCCGAGATGGCAGACGCGTTGCCACGTATCGGAATCGTGCTCGCCCGGATGCGGCACGATGCCGCCGTCGCCCGGAAGCTTCTGCAGCAGCATGCCGACGGCGCGATCGGTATCGGCGGCGAGCCACAGGCGCGTGTCGAGCTGTTCGGAGTGGTGCATGTAGTGCTCGAGGACCTCGGCCATCGACTTGAGCGGGCCGTGCTCGCCCGACAGCGGCACGATGCCCTGATACGGCTGCTGGCCCGGTTTTTTGTCGGCGGGATCGAGCGTGATGACACAGCGGCCGCGCCCGTGACGGTTCAGCAGGTCGGGAAGCGACATTTCATTGCCGAGCTCGCTTTCCGCGCCTTCGGCGAGCTTCGCGGTGGCGCGCAGCGACAGGTTCGAATTGCATTGCACGACCAGCATCTTCGCGGGGCCGTCGCCGTAGATCTGCATGACGAGCGTGCCGTCGAACTTGAGGTTCGCCGACAGCAGCGCGCACGCGGCCATCATTTCGCCGAGCACGTTGCGCACGGCCACGGGATACGAGCGGCGCGCGAGCACTTCCTGCCACGTATGACGCAACGAGACGATCTCGCCGCGCACGGGCGCCGCGTTGAACATGAATTTCTGCAACTGGTCGTTCACAACTCTTCCTTGGGTGTTGAGGCTGCTGCGCCGTCTTGCGCGACGTCCGTTCAGCCGATGCGCACGAGCTGCGCCTTGTAATATTCGCGCCGGTCGGCATAGCTTGCCGTGGCCGCGCGCATGCGGGCGATATCCGCCTCGCCGATTTCCCGCACCGCCTTCGCGGGCGCGCCGAGAATCAGCGTGTTGTCCGGAAACACCTTGCCTTCGGTAACGACGGCGCCCGCGCCAACCAGACAGTTGCGGCCGATGACCGCACCATTCAAGACCACCGCCTGGATCCCGATCAGCGAGCCTTCCTTGATCGTGCAGCCGTGCAGCATCGCCTGATGGCCGACGGTGACATCGTTTTCGATCGTCAGAGGAAAGCCCGGATCGGCATGCAGCACCGCGCCTTCCTGCACATTGCTGCCGCGCCCGACGGCGATCGGTTCGTTGTCGCCGCGCAGCGAGGCGCCGGGCCAGACGCTCGCGTTCTCCTCGAGCGTCACGCGGCCGATGATGGTCGCGGTGTCGGCGAGAAACACGCTTTCGTGGATGGTCGGGGCGTCGTCGCCGAGTTTGTAGATAGCCACATTGTCTCCTGAGGCGTGGTGTCGTAAGGGTGGGGCGCGGTGCAGCGCTACAATGCGCGCCTGTCGGTGGGACGTGACGGGCGTGGCCGCGCCGATTGTTACGCGGTGCGCGACGTCCGCCGGGATTACCATTTTAGCCGTTTGCTGTAAGCGTTCGCTGGACCGCGATTTCGATGCCCGTTTTCGAGATAGTTCGATGCACGACCCTGTGATTCCCCCCGAAGGCGATGTCTGCGCCCGCCGCGAGGCGCTCGCGATCCTGCGTGAGCGCGAGCCCGCGACGAAGGCGGCGCGCGCTCGCGCGCTCTTCGATACGGCGCGCGCGGAGCCGGCGCGCATCGATCCGCATGCGGCGCTCGTGGAACCCGGCGATCTGCCCGGGCGGCCCGAGCGCCCGGAGCTCGTCGAGCCGTCGTCGCTGAAGCGCCGTGGCATGCAATCCGAGGCGGGGCGCGCCGTGCTGCTGCACGCGCTCGCGCACATCGAGTTCAATGCGATCAATCTCGCGCTCGATGCCGTCTGGCGCTTTCCGTCGATGCCACTCGATTTTTATCTCGATTGGTTGAAGGTAGCGGCGGAGGAGGCGCATCACTTCTCGCTACTGAGTACGCGGCTCGCCGAGTTCGGTCACGCCTATGGCGATTTTCCGGCGCACGACGGCCTCTGGGAAATGGCGCAGCGCACGCGCGGCGACGTGCTCGCGCGCATGGCGCTCGTGCCGCGCACGCTCGAAGCGCGCGGCCTCGATGCGTCGCCGCCGATCAGAAAGCGCCTCGCGCAGGCGGGCGATCACGCGTCCGCCGCGATTCTCGATGTGATCCTGCGCGATGAAATCGGCCACGTGCTGATCGGCAATCGCTGGTTCCGCTTTTTGTGCGACGGCCAGAATCTCGATCCGCATTCCACCTACGAACGCCTCGCGGCGCAATATCACGCGCCGAAGCTGCGCGGCCCGTTCAACTTCGAGGCGCGCCGCGACGCCGGCTTCGACGAAGCCGAGCTTCGCGCGCTCGCCGGGCTCGACGGCGCGAAGTAGGGGCCGGCCATCGTCGCTATAATCGAACGATCATCCTTTTTCACATTCGAGACGACATCATGAAAGAATCGCGCTCCGAATTCGTCGATGCGCGCGGCGTGCGTCTGCACGTCCGCCGCTGGGGCTCGCCCGACGCCCCGACGCTCTTCATGCTGCACGGCTGGATGGATATCGGCGCGTCGTTCCAGTTCGTCGTCGATGCGCTCGGCGGCGACTGGCAAGTGCTGGCGCCCGACGCGCGCGGCTTCGGCCTGTCGGACTGGCCGGTCGCGCAGAAGGGCGGCGGCCACTACTACTTTCCCGACTATCTTTCCGATCTCGACGTGCTGCTCGATCACTACGCGCCGGGTGCGCGAGTGAACCTCGTCGGCCACAGCATGGGGGCAAACGTCGCGCTGCTGTATGCGGGCGTGCGGCCCGAGCGCGTGCATCGCGTAGTCGATCTGGAAGGCTTCGGCCTGCCGGCGGCGCGCGCGTCGCAGTCGCCGGGGCGCATTGCGCAATGGCTCGACGATCTTCGCGCGCCGCCCGCGCTGCGCAGTTACGCGAGCCTCGACGAAGTCGCCGACCGGCTGATTCGCACGAATCCGCGTCTGCCGCTTGCGCGTGCGCGATATCTCGCGCAGCACTGGTCGCGCGAGGAAGCGGACGGACGCTTTCATCTGCTCGCCGATCCGGCGCACAAGTTGCGCGGGCCGACGCTGTATCGGCTGGACGAGGTGAGCGCGACGTGGGCGCGAGTGGCTGCGCCGGTGCTGCACGTCGAGGCAAAGGACTCGCCGACACTCGCGGCCTTTGCGGGCCAGATGCCCGTCGCCGAGTTCAAGGCGCGCTTCGACGCGTTTCCCGACTGGCGCGAGGAAATCGTCGACGACGCCGGTCACATGATCCATCACGACCAGCCCGGGCGGGTGGCGGCGTTGATCGAGTCGTTCTGCGCGTGAGGGGCACGGCACGCAACGCAGAAACTACATAATCGGCGTGTCACGCCGTTACAGTTAGAATGTGATTGAAACTCAAGAACCGATGATGAACGCCGATTTGCATTGCCACTCCACCGTGTCCGACGGCCAGTTCGCGCCCGCCGAGGTGGCGGCGCGCGCGCATGCGAACGGCGTGACGCTGTGGTCGCTGACGGATCACGATCAGCTCGGCGGGCAGGACGAAGCGCGCGAAGCCGCCGAGGCGCTCGGCATGCGCTATCTGCCCGGCGTCGAAATCTCGGTGACGTGGGCGTCGCGCACGGTGCATGTCGTCGGCATGAATGTCGATCCGCACGACGAGGCATTGCTCAAGGGGCTCGAATGCACGCGCAACGGCCGCGCGGCGCGCGGCGTGGCGATCGGCGAGGCGCTTGCCGCGATCGGCATTCCGGATTGCTACGAGGGCGCGCTGCGCTTCACTGACGATCCCGACATGATTTCGCGCACGCACTTCGCGCGATATCTCGTGCAAGCGGGCTACGCGCAGACCACGTCGGACGTGTTCGCGCGCTACCTCGGCGACGGCAAGCCGGGTTTCGTCGGGCATCGCTGGGCGAAGCTCGCGGACGCCGTGAAATGGATCAAGGATGCGGGCGGTGAGCCGATCATCGCGCATCCGGGCCGATACGATTACACGCCGGTCGAATTCGCCGCGCTCTTCGACGAATTCATTCAGCTCGGCGGCCGCGCGATCGAGGTCGTGACGGGCAGCCACACGCCCGATCAGTACCGCGAATATGCCGATGTCGCGCGCCGCTACGGCTTCGAGGCGTCGCGCGGCTCGGACTTCCACGGCGCGGGCGAAGGGCGCGTCGATCTCGGCCGGCTTCCGCCGCTGCCCGACGATCTCACGCCCGTCTGGGAGCGCTGGCTTTAGCGTTTTCGCGGCACGCGCCTTTCTCGCCGTGCGCGCACGGTCCTTGCATTACCGGTGATTTTCCGCACGCACGTCGCGTGAGGCGCACGCGCGCGATTCGCGCCGCCCGGGCCTTCGTGATAACGATCGAAACAATAAGGCGTCGCCATGTCTCAGTTCTTTCGCATTCATCCGGACAATCCGCAGCCGCGGCTCATCAATCAGGCGGTGCAGATCATCAAGGACGGCGGTCTCGTTGCGCTGCCGACGGATTCGAGCTATGCGCTCGGCTGCCACCTCGACGACAAGGACGCCGTCGAGCGATTGCGGCGCGTTCGCGGCATCGACGACAAGCAGTTGCTGTCGCTGCTCGTGCGCGATCTGTCCGAGCTTTCCAATTTCGCGATGGTCGACAACCAGCAATACCGGCTGATCAAGTCCGTGACGCCGGGCCCGTACGTTTTCGTGCTGCAGGCGACCAAGGAAGTGCCGCGGCGGCTTTCGCATCCGTCGCGCAAGACGATCGGGCTGCGCGTGCCGGATCATGCGATCACGCTCGCGCTGCTGGAGGCGCTCGGCGAACCGCTGCTCGCGTCGACGCTGATCCTGCCGCCCGACACCGAGCCGCTCAACGACGCCGAGGAAATCCGCGAGCGGCTGGAAAAGCAGGTCGAACTCGTGATCGATGCCGGCGCGTGCCCGGCGGAGCCGTCGACGGTGATCGACCTTTCATCGGGGGAGCCAGTGCTCGTGCGCGCGGGGAGAGGCAGTCTCGAACCGTTCGGGCTCACGGCGTAAGCGCCGCGCAGTAGCGCACACGGGCATACGACCCGATCAAGCGTTATCGCACATGACGGGCGAAATAGTGCGCGCCCGGCGCCCTCGCGCACGTCTGATCAGACCTGCCTGCTTGATACAATACCGCCCCATGGACTCTTCTCTGATACAGACCATCGCGGTCTACGCGCTTCCCGTGATCTTCGCGATCACGCTGCACGAGGCCGCGCATGGTTATGCCGCGCGACTGCTCGGCGACAACACGGCTTACGTTCTGGGCCGCGTTTCCATGAACCCGATGCGCCATATCGATCCGATCGGCACGATCGTGATCCCGATCGTCCTGTACTTCGTGACGAGCGGCGCGTTCATGTTCGGCTACGCGAAGCCCGTGCCGGTGGCGTTCGGCAACCTGCGCAATCCGCGCTGGGGCAGCCTCTGGGTCGCCGCGGCCGGTCCCGGCAGCAATTTCGTGCAGGCGATCGTCTGGGGCGTGATCGCGGTGCTGCTGGCGGCGTTTCACGTCAACGAACCGTTCTTCACGCGCATGGCGGCCGCGGGCGTCGGCGTGAATCTCGTGCTCGGCGTGCTGAATCTCTTTCCGTTGCCGCCGCTCGACGGCGGCCGCGTCGTCATGGCGCTCCTGCCGGTGCGCGCGTCGATCGCGTTTTCGAAGCTCGAGCCGTACGGCTTCTTCATCGTGATGGCGCTCGTCGTGACCGGCGTGCTGACGCGCTACTGGCTCGGACCGCTCGTGAACGTCGGCTATACGGCGGTGTCGGCTATTCTGAATCCCCTCGCTTCACTATTCCCATAACATCATGTTCCCTGACCGTATCTTCTCCGGCATGCGGCCCACCGGGTCGCTGCACCTCGGCCACTATCACGGCGTGCTGAAAAACTGGGTGCGGCTGCAGTCCGAATACCCGTGTTTCTTCGCGGTGGTCGACTGGCACGCGCTCACGACGCACTACGAGACGCCCGAGGTGATCGAGAAAAACGTCTGGGAAGTGCTCATCGACTGGCTGGCGTCGGGCATCGATCCGGCACAGGCGACGCTCTTCATCCAGAGCCGCGTGCCCGAGCACGCCGAACTCTCGCTCCTGCTCGGCATGGGCACGCCGCTCGGCTGGCTCGAACGCGTGCCGACCTACAAGGAGCAGATCGAGAAGCTCCGGGAAAAGGATCTGTCGACTTACGGCTTCCTCGGCTATCCGGTGCTCATGGCGGCGGACATTCTCCTCTATCGCGCATCGCTCGTGCCGGTCGGCGAGGATCAGGTGCCGCACGTCGAAATGACGCGCGAAATCGCCCGCCGCTTCAATTATCTCTACGGCAAGGAGCCGGATTTCGAGGAGAAGGCGCTCGAAGCGGCGAAGAAGCTCGGCGGCAAGCGCGCGAAGCTGTACCACGAACTGCGCGTCGCGTACCAGCAGGAAGGCGACGACGAAGCGCTCGAACAGGCGCGCGCGATGTTGCAGGAGTCGCAAAGCCTGTCGATGAGCGATCGCGAACGCCTGTTCGGCTACCTCGAAGGCGCGCGCAAGATCATTCTGGTCGAGCCGCAGGTGCTGCTGACCGAAGCGTCGCGCATGCCGGGTCTGG
Organism: Caballeronia sp. J97; assembly: GCF_905220305.1. NCBI lineage: Bacteria > Pseudomonadati > Pseudomonadota > Betaproteobacteria > Burkholderiales > Burkholderiaceae > Caballeronia > Caballeronia sp. J97. The sequence goes on from NZ_CAJMZL010000005.1 coordinate 234,141, forward strand.
ACGGCCAGAAGATGTCGAAGTCCTATGGCAACACCATCGGCTTGCGTGAGAACGCGGCGACCATCGAGCAGAAGGTTCGCAAGATGCCGACCGACCCGGCGCGCGTGCGACGCACCGATCCGGGCGATCCCGACAAATGCCCGGTGTGGCAGCTGCATCAGGTCTATACCGACGAAAAGACGCACGAGTGGGTGCAGAAGGGCTGCCGCAGCGCGGGCATCGGCTGTCTGGAGTGCAAGCAGCCGGTGATCGAGGGCATCCTGCGCGAGCAGCAGCCGATGCTCGAGCGCGCGCAGAAATACATGGACGATCCGTCGCTGTTGCGCGCGATCGTCGCGGACGGCTGCGACAAGGCGCGCAAGTTCGCCACCGAAACGATGCGCGACGTGCGCGAGGCCATGGGCCTGTCCTACAACTGATGGAAAGCGCGCCGAGTCGGTGGGTCGAGCGCTGGGCGCATCTCGTCGCGCCCGGCGGCGCGGTGCTCGACGTCGCCGCCGGCAGCGGGCGACACGCGCGCTGGTTCGCGTCGCGCGGTTTTCCGGTCCTGGCGGTCGACCGCGATGCGACCGCGCTCGCGTCGATGTCGGCGCTCGAACGCATCGAAACGCTCGTCGCGGACCTCGAAAACGGCGCGCCCTGGCCGCTTGCCGTTGACCGAACGTTCGATGCAATCGTCGTCACGAACTATCTGCACCGGCCGCTGTTCGGGCACTTCATGAACGCGCTCGCGCCCGGCGGCGTGCTGATCTGCGAGACCTTCGCGGCGGGCAACGGCAGCGTCGGCAAGCCGTCGAATCCTGCGTTTCTGCTCGAACCCGGCGAGTTGCTCGAAGCGGTGAGAGGGCGCCTGCGCGTCATCGCGTACGAAGACGGATTCGTCGACGCCCCGCGCGCCGCTTACGTTCAGCGAATCTGCGCGGTTCGCGAGCCGCAGCCGGCCGAAAATGCGCTCACGATTAGTAACATACCCCCGGGTCCGCCACGTTACGCGCTGACCGGCTAATCCGCTACAATCGCGTAAGATCGCTTTTCGCGATTAAATTTACGATTAAATTCATAGAGTTTCATGACAAACGGAACACACGGCGGCATCCAGATCCGCGGCAGCATCCCTGCCATCGTCACACCGATGCACGAGGACGGTAGTCTCGATCTGCCGGCGTTTCGAAAACTGATCGACTGGCACGTCGAGCAAGGCTCGAACGGTCTCGTCGTGGTCGGCACCAGTGGCGAATCGGCCACTTTGTCGGTCGAAGAACACATTCTGATGATCCAGACGGCCGTCGAGCACACGGCCAAGCGTTTCCCGATCATCGCGGGCGCGGGCGGCAATTCGACGGCCGAGGCCATCGAACTCTCGAAGCACGCGAAGAAGGTCGGCGCCGACGCCACGCTGCAAGTCGTCCCGTATTACAACAAGCCGACGCAGGAAGGCATGTATCGCCATTTCAAGGCGATTGCCGAAGCCGTCGATCTGCCCGTGATTCTCTACAACGTGCCGGGCCGCACCGTTGCCGACATGAGCAACGAGACGATCCTGCGTCTCGCCGGCGTGCCGGGCATCATCGGCGTGAAGGAAGCGACCGGCAACATCGACCGCGCGGCGCATCTGATCAAGCACGCGCCCGCGCATTTCAGCATTTTCAGCGGCGACGACCCCACGGCCATCGCGTTGATGCTGCTCGGCGGGCACGGCAATATCTCGGTGACGGCCAACGTCGCGCCGAAGGAAATGAGCCAGCTCTGCCGCGCCGCGATCGAAGGCGATGCGATTACCGCGCGCCGCATTCATCTGAAGCTGCTTTCGCTGCACAAGCAACTCTTCTGCGAATCGAATCCGATTCCGGCCAAATGGGCGCTGCAGGCCCTCGGCCGCATGGAAGGCGGCATCCGTTTGCCGCTCACGCCGCTCGACGCACGCTATCACGACGTGGTGCGTGAAGCGTTGCGCGACTCCGGGCTGCTCGCCTGATCACGCGTGGCGGCGCGCCAGTTCACCAAGAACCGAAAGGCCGCGCCGCCGCAAGTGATCGAAATGCACCACACCTTCAGTTATCAACCGCCGCTCATTGGCCTCGACATTGGCCTCGCTGAGCCGCTCGGCTAGAGCGGGATCGGCGCGAGGCAATGCGCATCAGCAGCAAAGAAGGACCTCATGAAACGTTCCGCCTTTCTTACTCGTGCCAAACGCCTGAGCGTGCTGTCGCTCGGCGCCAGCGCGGTCTTCGCGCTCGCGGGTTGCGACACGCTCAACGACTGGCTCGCGCCGGATCGCGTCAACTACAAGGCGGCTGAAACCGCGCCCTCGCTTGCCGTTCCGTCCGATCTGACCACGGCCGACATCAGCCAGCGCTATGCCGCGCCGCCGAAGATCAACGCGCTCGGCGGCGCCGCGGAGCGCTCGGTCACGCCGGCAGGCAATGCGACGCTCGGCGTGCCGAGTGCGCAGGATCCGTTCGGGATGCACGTCGAAAGCGACGGCGATCGCCGGTGGCTCGTCGTCGATGGCCGCTCGCCGGACCAGGTCTGGGGGCCGCTGAAGGAGTTCTGGGAAGAGAACGGCTTCACGCTCAAGACCGACGCGCCGCAGACCGGCATCATGGCGACCGACTGGGCAGAGAACCGCGCGAACATTCCGAACGACTGGTTCAGGAACAGCGTGGGCAAGCTGCTCGACTTCGCCTACTCGTCGGGTACGCGCGACATGTTCCGCACGCAGGTGGACCGCGCGTCCGATGGCTCGACCGATATCTCCGTCACGCACAGCGCGATGGAAGAAGTGCTGACGGGTCAGGACAAGACCTCGTCGCGCTGGGAGGCGCGTCCGCGCAATCCGCAGCTCGAAGCCGCGGTGCTCACGAAGCTGATGCAGAAGTTCGGCCTGACCGATGCGCAGTCGCAGCAGTTGATGGCGCAAGCGCGTCCGACGGGCGCGAAGGTCGCGGTGGATCAGAGCGCGGGCGGCTCCACGCTCGATCTCGCCGAACCGTTCGATCGCGCCTGGCTGCGCGTGGGTCTCGCGCTCGATCGCACCAACTTCACGGTCGATAATCGCGATCGCGACAAGGGCATCTATTACGTCCATTTTTCGGACTCCATGGCGGAGCTGAAAAAGGAAGGTCTCTTCGGCAAGCTCTTCTCGAGCAATACGCCGAAGCCGACGCGCCAGTTTCTCGTCAACGTGAAGCCGAAGGCCGATTCGCTCACGCAAGTCGGCGTCGTCGATGCGAACGGGCAGCCGGATACGTCGTCCGATGCACAGCGCATCGTATCCTTGCTGCACGCGCAGTTGAACTAAACGACATGCTGAAGACATTGTGAGATTCGCCAGTCTCGGCAGCGGCAGCGAGGGCAATGCATTGCTCGTCGAGGCATCGAGCGGCACGACCACGACGCGCGTGCTGCTCGACTGCGGATTTTCCGGCAAGGAAGTCGAGCGCCGCCTCGCGCGTCTGAACTGTCGCGCCGAGGATCTCGACGCCATCGTCATCACGCACGAGCATACGGACCATATCGGCAGCGCGTTGACGCTGGCGCGTCGATGGTCTATTCCGCTGCACATGAGCTGGGGCACCGCACGCGCAATCGGCGCCGATGAAGCCGACGTCGAATTGAACGTGCTATGGGGCGACGAAAGCGTCGCGATCGGCGATCTGAGCGTGTTGCCGTACACCGTGCCGCACGACGCGCGCGAGCCTCTGCAATATGTTTTCTCCGACGGTGCTTGCCGGCTCGGCGTGCTGACGGATGTGGGCGTGTCTACGCCGCATATCACGAGCGTGCTGAGCGGTTGCGATGCGCTCGTGCTCGAATCCAATCACGACGTCGACATGCTCGCCGCGAGCCGCTATCCGCCATCGCTCAAGGCGCGCATCGGCGGGACGCACGGACACCTGAATAACGAAGCGGCCGCGGCCATTCTCGCGTCGCTCGATCGTTCCCGGCTGCGCCATCTCGTGGCCGCGCATCTGAGCCAGCAAAACAATCTGCCGCATCTCGCGCAGGCTGCGCTTGCGTCTGCCTTGGGCGCGTGTGCGGTCGACGTCGTGGTCGCGACCCAGGCGGAAGGGTTCGACTGGCTCACGCTTTGAATAGGGCGTTATCCCGACAGCAGAATCAGCGCAGGAAGCAGATATGAAAAAACCGGCCCAAGAGCCGGTTTTTTCGTTTGCAGGCCGAATCGAGCAGCCTGCGTCGTCGCCAAGCCTTACTGGCTTGCGCCCGATGCCGGAGCAGCAGCCGAAGCGGCAGCGTCCGAAGCTGCGCCAGCAGCAGCGCCAGCAGCCGAAGCTGCGTCGCTTGCAGCAGCTGCTGCGCTCGATGCTGCAGCGTTTGCGTCCGAAGCAGCAGCAGCCGGAGCCGAAGCCGCCGACGTATCGCTTGCAGCGCTCGGAGCAGCCGTTTCGCTAGACTTGTTGCATGCAGCCAGAGCAACAGCAGCCAACAGGGATGCTACGAGGAGGGATTTCTTCATGATCACGTCCTTTTATGGTTAAAGGTAAGCAACAGCGCAAAGTACCGGTAATGTGTGCTCCAACACCGACCTGGGCCGCTGTGGAGACTCACAATCTTTTTTTATGTGAGACTTCCTACGGCTTGGCCGGAAATTATAGGCACTTTCGTAACGACCGTCGATAAATCAGGGGACGATACGTTGTCTTTCTCATACAAACTTTCATATTGCGGAACAACAGAATTCTAGCATCCGCAGGGTGCCGGGAAGCCTCGTAGAGGCAAGCCTGTCAAGGCAAAGCGCCCGTCAGAATCCAGCCCGCACGATACCATTCGTGCAGCAGCGCTGTCATTGACGATTCGTCTGTAAGTGTTACAAAGCGTTTCGCCTCCAGACGCCGGGAATCGGCCAATTCGGGGAGCCACTTTTTCAGCTTCGACGACATCGCCGCCGATTCGCCATTAACGAAATAAGACCGCGCGTCGTAGAGCAAAATGGTCTTTCTATCGAGCCTGATGCCGGTCTTTTTCGCCCGTTCAATGAATTTTTGCTCATTCAGCGCGCGCTCGGGAGAGTCGAATACGACGTTCGCTTTCGGCTCGCTCAGATAAGTGCCCAGAAACGCAGCAATGTCTTTTTCGTTCCAGTCGACATTCGCAAGGATCGCGCCAACGCGCTCGACGAGGAGCGCCGGCAGCGCCGCCGGATTCGCCACCGGCTCCTGAGCCGGATCGCGATACCGTGCATTTCCGCGAGCGCCTTCAGACGCATCGCTGGCGCGCTCGGCGAGATGATAGAGGAACTGCGCCGTGAGTTCGTGGGAAGAGGGCGCGCGAAAGCCGATCGATGCCGTCATGCATTCGCCTTCGGCAATGCCATCGTGCGCGATATGCGGCGGGAGATAGAGCATATCGCCCGGCTCCAGCACCCATTCTTGCTCTGGCTCGAAGTGCTGTAAAACTTTCAACGGCAGTCCGGGTTTTAGCGAAAGATCGCGCTGCGCGCCGATACGCCAGCGGCGCTTCCCATGGACCTGAAGCAGAAACACGTCGTAAGAGTCGAAGTGCGGCCCGACACCGCCGCCGTCGGTCGCGTACGAGATCATCAGGTCGTCGAGGCGCGCGTCCGGAATGAAGCGGAACCGGTTCATCAGCGCGTGCGCGCGGTCGTCATGGAGATTCACGCCTTGCACGAGCAGGGTCCACTCGCGCTTCTTGACCGAAGGCAATTCGTCGGGTGCGAACGGGCCGTGCTCCAGGTTCCACGCATTGCGAAAATGCGTGATGAGCCGCGACTCGACATCGTCCAGATCGGCGAGTTCGAACAGTTCGTCGCGCGCGAGCGGCGCGGCGATATCGGGGATTGCCTGCCGGATCAGGAGCGGCTTCTTCTGCCAGTAACGCCGCATGAACTGTCGGGGCGTGCGGTTGCCCAACAGCGGTGTGAGTTCGTCTGGCAAAGGCGCGCGCGCTTGCTCGGGAAGGCCGGAAACGGGGGATGGAGTTGCGTCTTGGGGCCGCTTGGGCATCGTATAATCGAGGCTTGTATCTTGGAGGATCCAATGAAAATTGCGAAAGACACTGTCGTTTCGGTCGCTTACAAGCTATCGGATGCGCAAGGCAATCTGATCGAGGAGAGCGACGAGCCGATGGTCTATCTGCACGGCGGCTATGATGGCACGTTCCCCAAGATCGAGGAAGCGCTTGACGGTCAAGAGGCGGGCTATGAAACGCTCATTCAGCTCGAGCCGCAGGATGCATTCGGCGAGTACGATCCCGAACTCGTGAAGATCGAAGAGCGCAGCCGTTTTCCGGAGCCGCTGGAAGTCGGCATGCAGTTCGAAGGCACGCCCGAAGACGGCGACGACGACATCGACTCGCTCATCTACACCGTCACCGATGTCGCCGAAGACAAAGTCGTGCTGGACGGCAATCACCCGCTCGCGGGCATGGCGCTGCGTTTCGCGCTGTCGGTGCAGGAGGTGCGCACGGCGACGGACGACGAGATCGAGCATCAGCACGCGCACGGCGCGGACGGCTTGCACGTCGTCGATGACGACGAAGACGACGATGACGACGAGCCCCGCAAGGACGCAGGCCCGACGCTGCATTGAGCGCGTCGGCCGATGACAAAAGCGCAGCTTCGGCTGCGCTTTTTTTATTATCCGGGCGTTCCGTTTTGCACGCCCGATGCGGGCACCGGATAGATCGGCGGCAAGGATTGCGGCGGCGTGAGGATCGGCGGCAGGTCGGACGCCGGCAGCGGCATCGACGGCGGCGCGGGCAGCGACTCCGGCAGATCGTTGCGCGGCAGGGCGGGCGGCACCGATGCGGGCATCGTGGGCTGAGGCACGGGATAGGGCGCGGAGGACGGCGCGGCGGGCGTCTCGGGCTGCGGCGCGTTCGGCTCGCGAGCGCGCGCGTCCTTCACGTCACGCAGGCGCAGTCGAAACGGCGGATGCCACTGTGCGTCGCTTTGTACTTCGAGCCACTGCGATTGCGGCTTTTTGAACGCGATCGCGACGCGCGTGAGATTCGTGACGATCAAACCCTTGTCGTTGCGCAAGGGTTGATCGATGTGAAAGCCGTTCGGCTCGGGCGCGTCCGTGCCGTGAATCACGATGACGGGCCCGCGAAAGATCTCGGCCACCTTCACGAGACTGCGCTTCAGTTCGAGGAAGCCATCGCGCGGCTGATTCGTCCGCGAGAAGCGCAGCCACGCGAAGCGTTCGCGTCGTTCATAGCGCGAAAAGTCCGGATCGGCCTGCAGCATGATGACGAGGGCGCGCATCTCGGTACGTCGCGCCGATTCCGCCGCGTGTTCGAGCCAGAAGGTCGTCGCGACGGCGCGATCCTCGAACTCGCCGTTGCGTCCGCCCGCGGTCAGATAGTGATTGTTCGGACCGGGGACGTTCAGTCCGATGAATGCAATGCCTTGCGACTGCCAGCGCACGATTTCGCGGAACGTGCGAAAGCGCGCGACATCGCTTTCGCGCGAGAGCGTGAGCGGGCTTTGTCCGAGCGCGCCGGCATCGACGAAGAAGAGTTGCCGGATGAAGTCGAGCCGTTCGACCGGATCGTAAGCGCCCGCGTGCGCGAGGCCGCAATCGGCCCAGTCGTGCTGGCCGAGCAGCAGCACGAGCGGCGTGCGCGACGCGTCCAGCAAGTCGTGTCGCGCCTGATAGATGCTGTCGCGGCACGGCTCGGCTGCGCCCTTGAAATTGCCGTCGTACACGATGAATTCGATGCCGCCGTCGCGGCCGATCGCTTCGAGCATGCGGCGCACGGGCGCTTCGTCGGCGGGGCGGGACAGTGCGTCGGAGATCACGGCGAAACCGAGCGGCGCGTTGCCTTCGGCGCGCGCCTGCGCGATCGCGCCGCACGCGAGCGCGGCCGCGATCGCCAGGGCGCTCGTCAGGCGTGCCGCGGCAGCACGCTCGATGCGAGGAGCGGCACGCTCAACGCGAGTCATCCGGCGCACGCTTCGCCAGTTCATGCAGTTCGTAGAGCAGATCGAGCGCATCGCGCGGACGCAGATCGTTCGGATCGAGCGCGCGCAGCCTCTCCATCACAGGATGCTCCGGTGCTTCCACCGTTTCATCGTCGTGAGGGGCATCGTCTCCGTACGGCGCATAGGGCTGGCTCGCGAACAGATCGAATTGCGCGGCAGGCTGGCTGATCGACTGCTGCTCCAGATGCACGAGATGCTTGCGCGCCGCGCGAATCACCGCACCGGGCACGCCGGCGAGTTGCGCGACCTGCAGACCGTAACTCTGATTCGCCGGGCCCTCGCTGACCGCGTGCAGGAACACGATGCCGTGATCGTGCTCGACCGCCGACAGATGCACGTTCGCCGCCTGCGCGAACTCCGCGGGCAACTGCGTGAGCTCGAAGTAGTGGGTCGCGAAGAGCGTGTAGCAGCCGTTGTGCGTGAGCAGATGCCGCGCGATCGCCCACGCGAGCGCGAGGCCGTCGAAGGTCGATGTGCCGCGTCCGATTTCGTCCATCAGCACGAGGCTCGATGCGCTCGCGTCGTTGAGAATCGCCGCTGCCTCGGTCATCTCGACCATGAAGGTCGAGCGGCCGCCCGCGAGATCGTCGGCCGCGCCGATGCGCGTGAAGATGCGATCGAGCGCGCCGAAACGCGCGCGTCTGGCGGGAACGTAACTGCCGACATGGGCCATCAGCGCGATCAGCGCGGTCTGACGCATGAAGGTGGACTTACCGCCCATGTTCGGGCCGGTGATGAGCAGGAGCTTGCGGTCCTGGCTAAGACAACAGTCGTTGGCGATGAACTGCTCGACCTGCGCCTCGACGACCGGATGCCGTCCCTGTTCGATGTCGATGCCCGTGTCGGACGTGAATTCCGGCGCGACCCAGTCGAGCGCGCGGGCGCGTTCGGCGAAGGCGCACAGGAGATCGAGTTCCGCGAGTGCGCTGGCGACGCGCTGGCAGTCCGCGATGAAGGGCAACAGGTTTTGCAGCAGCGCGTCGTAAAGCGCGCGTTCACGGGCGAGCGCGCGCTCCTGCGCGGAGAGCGCCTTGTCTTCGAACGCCTTCAGCTCCGGCGTGATGTAGCGCTCGGCGTTCTTCAGCGTCTGACGGCGGCGATAGTCGTCGGGCACCTTGTCGGTCTGCCCGCGCGTGACCTCGATGTAAAAGCCGTGCACCTTGTTGTACTCGACACGCAGATTCGCGATGCCGGTGCGCGCGCGCTCGCGCGCTTCGAGATCGATCAGAAATTGATCGCAGTTCTCCGAAATATCGCGCAACTCGTCGAGATCGGGATCGTAGCCGCGCGCGATCACGCCGCCGTCGCGAATCAGCGCGGCCGGCTCCGTCGCGATGGCATTCGTCAGCAGATCGAGGCACTCGTGTGGCGGCTCCAGCGCGACGTCGATGCGTTCGAGCGCCGGCGTGTGCGCGGCCACGGCGGCGGCGAGCGCGCGCAGATCGGGCAGCGCGGCGAAGGTGTCGCGCAGGCTCGACAGATCGCGTGGCCGCGCCGACAGCAACGCGAGACGCCCCGTGATGCGCTCGATGTCCGAGATCTTGCGCAGTGCGCCGCGCAGCGTGTCGAGGCCGCCGCTCGCGGGCGCGTCGAGTAATGCGCCGATCGCTTGGTGGCGCGCCTGCGCGATCGATGCATCGCGCGGCGGATGATGCAGCCAGTGGCGCAACAGGCGGCTGCCCATCGTCGTGCAGCAGGTGTCGAGCAGCGAGAAGAGCGTCGGCGATTCGGTGCCGCGCAGCGTCTCGGTGAGTTCGAGATTGCGCCGTGTGGCGGGGTCGAGCCCGATGTACTCCGATTCGTATTCGACCTTCAGGCTGCGCACGTGGCGCAACTGCTGGCCTTGCGTGGCGGCGGCGTAGAGCAGCAGCGCGCCGGCCGCGCCGCACGCGCAGGTGAGCGTCTGCGCGCCGAATCCGTCCAGGCTCGCGACATCGAGTTGCTCGCGCAGACGCTGCGTGCCGGAGCCGACATCGAAGTGCCACGCCGGAACGCGCGTCGTCGCGCCGGGATGCGTCACGCCGAGCGATGCCTGCACGTCGGTGATCGAATCGGCAATGAGCGTTTCCGCCGGTCGAATGCGCTCGAGCGCCGCGCCGACTTGCCCGGGCGCGACTTCCGCGAGGCGCAGCGCGCCGCTCGCGAGATTGAGCCACGCGAGGCCGACGCTCGTCACCACGCCGCGGCGGTTGTGCGCGGGGCACAGCGCCAGCAGATAGACGTCGCTCTTGTCGGAGAGCAGGGCGGCGTCGGTCAGCGTGCCCGGCGTGACCACGCGCACGACCTTGCGCTCGACCGGTCCCTTCGATGTCGCCGGGTCGCCGATCTGCTCGCAGATCGCCACCGACTCACCGAGTTTCACGAGCTTCGCGAGATATTGCTCGCAGGCGTGATGCGGCACGCCCGCCATCCGGATCGGATTGCCGCCCGACGCGCCGCGCTGCGTCAGCGTGAGATCGAGCAGACGTGCGGCCTTTTCGGCGTCGTCGAAGAAAAGCTCGTAGAAATCGCCCATTCGGTAGAAGACGAGCGTGCCGGGATGCTCCGCCTTGATGCGCAGATACTGCTGCATCATCGGCGTGTGCTGTGACAGATCCGCGAGCGGCGCGGCTGTGTCTGTGAAGGTGTCGGGAGTTGCCGTTTGATTGCCCATCTTGCGTGCTATGAAGGCCAGAATGACCAGACGGCCGGGCGCGACGTGCGCCGGCCATCAATCAGCCGATAGGGTATGAGTTTAACCCGTCGTGCGACGACGGCGGAGTCGGCCGAATGGCCAACGGGACGTGGCTAGCGCAATGACGTGCTTGCGCGGACGAAGACCGGCCCCGGAACGGACGCAATGCCGTTCCGGAATCCGCTTTCACAGACTACGAGACGCGTCACGCGCGCCCGGCGAGATAACCGACCAGTAACGCGAGACCCGCGACCGCGCCAAGCGTGTGCCACGGCTTGTCGTGCACGAAGTCGTCGGCGTAACCGGCGGCATCGTTGAGCCTGCCCGCCAGAGCGCCGCCCGCGCCGTTCATCTGCGAACGCGCGGTTTTGAGTTTCGATTGCAACTCCTTGCGCAATTTGTCCGCATCGATGTCCTTCGCGTTCTGGATCGAGCTTTCCAGATCATCGAGCAGACTGCGCAACTGGCCGCTGGCCGAATCGACCGCGTCGCTCGCACCGCGCACCGCGCGCTGGCCGAGGTCGGCTGCGCCATTGATTTTGCTGTCGAGCGTCGAACGTGTGAACAATCCCATTTCCTTGCTCCTTTATTGACGTTGCCGAGAACTGAATAGCGCCGGGTCCGGACCGCGATACGCCGTGCGGCTCGGGCGCGACCGGCCGCGGCGCGCCTTTGTAGCGTTACGACCCGACCCCGCCGCCCGCGTTACATCCCTTTTCTTCCTCGTGAGCCGGCGCCGGGGCATGAACCCAGAATACACCGTCGAGCAAGGTTCATTCCTCGACGAGCGCAACGAGATCCGTTTCGCGCTCGTTCTGCGTGTGGCGGCGCATTGCGAGCGCCATCATCAGGCAGACGAAAACGCCGAACACGACGATGATCCACTGCACCGGCACGTTGGTCGTCAGAAGCAGCGCGTACGCGCCGAGCATCGCGAGCACGGCGAGATTCTGGTTGAAGTTCTGCACGGCGATCGAATGCCCGGCGGATAGGAGCGTCGCGCCGCGATGCTGGAGGATCGCATTCATCGGCACGATGAAAAAGCCCGACAAGCCGCCGAGCGCGATCATCAGCGGATATGCCATCAGGATGTACGCCGGCGCGAACAGCGGACCGATGTGCACGCCCGCGCCGGCCGGAAACAGGTCCTTGTTGTAGAACGCCATCGCGACCGCCACCGCGCCGATCAGCACGCCCACCGGCAACACTCTCAGCGACTGGCGCAGCACGATCCACGCGGATGCCGCCGCCGCGCCGAGCGCGATGCCCACGCCCGTCACGCCCTGCAGCACGGCGGCCTTGGAGAGCGACAGGCCGAGATTCGCATCGGCCCACTTGAGGACGAGCAACTGCAGGGTGACGGCCGCGCCCCAGAGCAGCGTCGTGACCCACAGCGCGATCTGCGCGAGCTTGTCTTTCCACAGCACCATGAAACAGTGCGAGAAGTCGTGGACGAGCTTCGTCGGCTCGTTCAAGAGGTTCGGATAGCGCGCGCCGGTGTCGGGAATGAACACGTTGATGACGGCCGCGGACGCATAGATCAGCATCACGGCGAAGAGCGCGGCGTGCGCGGCCGTGCTCACGAACGGCAGATGCGCATGCGTGACCCAGCGCGAGACAACCTGACTCACGAGCGCGCCGCCGATCACGGTGCCGAGAATCGTCGAGCCCACGGTCGCGGATTCGAGCCACGCGTTCGCCGCGATCAGCTTCTGCGGCGGCAGAAGCTCGGTGAGAATGCCGTACTTCGCGGGCGAATAGGCGGCCGCGCCCAGGCCGACGACGCCGTACGCGATCATCGGATGGACGCCCGCGATCATCAACGCGCAGCCGGCCGCCTTGAGCGCATTCGAGACGAACATGACATGGCGCTTCTGGATCGCATCGGCGAATGCACCGACGAATGGCGCGAGCACCACATACGAAACGGTGAAGAAGATCTGCAGGAGCGGCGTGACCCAGGGCGCCGAATGCACGACGGCGAGCATGGCGATCGCGGCGATCAGGAGCGCATTGTCGGCGAGCGACGAAACGAACTGCGCGGCAATGATCGTGTAGAAGCCTTTCTTCATGAGCGGGCGGGACGAGTGGCGCGACGCGCGGCGCAGGCGGGGACAGGTGCGCATCGCCCTGGCGGAATCGAGGGCAAAGCTTGCACTGTAACGGAGCCCTGCATTCGATGCAGAGCAGGCGGCGCGCCCGGGGCGCGAGAGGAGGGAAGGCGAGGGGCGCGAGGCGCGCCCCGTCGATGCGGCTTACTCGCCGGTGAGACGCGTGCGCGAGTACATGTCGAGAATCTTGATCATCTGCGCGTACACCTTCGGATTCGCGGCGACGATTTCATTCTTGAACAGGAAATCCGATTCGCCGGTGTAGTTGCCGACGAGTCCGCCCGCTTCGGTCACGATCAGGCTGCCGGCCGCCACGTCCCACGGATGGATACCCTGCTCGAAGAAGCCGTCGAGACGCCCGGCCGCGACGTTCGCGAGATCGAGCGCCGCCGCGCCCGGACGGCGCAGGCCGGCGCACGACAGCGTCATTTCGCTGAAGAGGCGCATGTAGCCGTTCAGGCCCTGGCCGTCGCGGAACGGGAAGCCCGTGCCGATCAGCGCATCCGACAGGCGATCGAGCTTGCCGACGCGGATGCGGCGTTCGTTCAGATACGCACCGCGGCCGCGCGATGCGGTGAAGAGGTCGTTGCGCGTCGGATCGTAGACGACCGCCTGCTGCACGACGCCCTTGTGCGCGAGCGCGATCGACACGCAGTAGTACGGGAAGCCGTGGATGAAGTTGGTGGTGCCGTCGAGCGGATCGATGATCCACTGGAATTCCGACTCGCGATCCGTTTCGCCGGATTCTTCGGCGAGGATCGAGTGATCGGGATAGGCGGTGTGCAGCGTCTCGATGATTGCGGCTTCGGACGCCTTGTCGACTTCCGTCACGAAGTCGTTGTGCTGTTTCTTGCTGACCTGGACGCGGTCCAGATCGAGCGACGCGCGGTTGATGATCTGTCCGGCGCGGCGCGCGGCCTTGACAGCGATATTGAGCATCGGATGCATGAGCGAAATCCTCTGGCCGCCCGACGCGTTCGTCGATGAACGCGCGCAGGCGAAAAAGTTGGCGACAACGACTATGTCGACGAAAGACGAATTGAATAAGAGCGGGGCGTTCGCGCGAAGGTTCGACTGAATCCAAGAACCGCTCGCGGCGCGCGAAGGCGTCATTTTACCCGAAAGTGGCCGCGCGTTACCGCCGGTTCGGCAAAGCGCGTTAGCATATCGGGCTGGCACCTTTTTCAATTTCAGCACGAACCGCGCCTTGGAACCCAACGATCTCTCCGCGCCCGCCGGCGGCTTCACATCAACACGCTTCATCCTCGTCGAGCCGAGCCATCCGGGCAACGTCGGCGCGGCCGCGCGCGCGCTCAAGACGATGGGCTTCGCGCGCCTCGTCCTCGTCGCACCGCGCGTAGCCGACGTCAAGAACGAGCCCGAAGCCATCGCGATGGCCTCCGGCGCCGATGACGTGCTCGCATCCGCGCACGTCGTCGGCACGCTGGCCGAGGCGCTCGTCGGCGTGCGCTGGTCGGTCGCCCTGACCGCGCGCATGCGCGAGTACGGCCCGCCGCAGATGCCGCCGCGTGCGCTTGCCGAGCGCGCGCACGAATTCGTGCGGCACGGCGACATCGCGCTCGTGTTCGGCAACGAGCGCACGGGGCTGTCCAACGCGGACGTCGAGCGCTGCAGCGCGCTCGCGCATATTCCGGCCAATCCCGCCTATAGCTCGCTCAATCTCGCGCAGGCCGTCCAGGTGCTCGCCTACGAACTGAGACTCGCGTTTCAGGCGCCCGCGAGTCCGCTCGCGATCGTCGAATCGGCGGGGCAGAGCGCGTCGAGCGATGAAATCGAAGGCATGTACGCGCATCTCGAAGAGGCGCTCGTCGCGCTCGATTTCCTCGACCCGGCCAATCCGAAGAAACTGATGTCGCGTGTGCGGCGCATGTTCGCCCGTTCGGGGCTCGAGCGCGAAGAAGTGAACATCCTGCGCGGAATCGCGAAGCACATCCTGCTTCGATCCGGAAAGCACTGAACGGGCGTGCGTCCTGGCAGCGACCGCGCTGCCATCGGGGGCATCGGGCGGACTGGCCGCGCGCGTCCTACAATCGGCGAAAAACGGCGAACGCCGAGATAAGCTTTGCGCGATTCGTGCAAAGCGTTCACTCCCCTACAGAGACATCGCCATGTTCGACCGACTTCGCGAAGACATCGCCGCCATTCGCGAGCGCGATCCCGCCGCCCGCAGCGCCTGGGAAGTCGTCACCTGTTACCCCGGGCTGCACGCGATCGTCCTGCATCGCGTGGCGAACGCGTGCTGGCGCGGGCAGTGGCGCTGGCTCGCGCGCTTCGTGTCGCAGTTCGCGCGCTTTCTGACCGGCATCGAAATCCATCCGGGCGCGACGCTCGGGCGGCGTGTGTTCATCGATCACGGCATGGGCGTGGTGATCGGCGAGACGGCCGAGATCGGCGACGACTGCACGATCTATCAGGGCGTGACGCTCGGCGGCACGTCGCTCACGCGCGGCGCGAAGCGCCATCCGACGCTCGGGCGCGGCGTGATTGTCGGCGCGGGCGCGAAGGTGCTCGGCGGTTTCACGGTCGGCGCGGACGCGAAGATCGGCTCGAACGCGGTCGTCGTGAAGCCGGTGCCGGCGGGCGGCACCGCGGTGGGCAATCCGGCGCGCATCGTGTTGCCGGCCGTCGAGAAGAAGTCCGATGAACCCGCGCGCAACGCCTTTTGCGCCTACGGCATCACGCCGAACGCGGACGATCCCGTGTCGCTCGCGATCCACGGCCTGATCGATCACGCGTCGACGCAGACGCAGCGCATCGACGAAATCGTCGCGGCGCTCGAGCGGCTCGGCGCGCGTGTGGAAGCGCTCAATGCCGTCGATGGCGCCGCGCTCGTCGATCTCAAACGTCTGTGCACGTCGATGGACGGCAAGACGACGGAAGAGCGCGCCGCGCCGGTCGAACGTTAAAGCGGCAGGGCGCGCACGCCTTCGTCGTCGAGGCGCAGATAGCCGCCGCGCGGCGTGTTCGCGTCGAGTTCCCAGTCGGGCAGAACCCAGCGCACACCCTGGACTTCGCGATGCATCGCGGGGCGATGCGTATGGCCGTGAATCAGCGTATTCGTGCGGCTGTTGATGAAAAGCTCGGCGACCGCTTTCCTGGTGACGTCGTACTTTGCCTTGACGCCCGTCACGCGCGCGCCTTCGCTTTTCGTGCGCATGCGTTGGCCGATCCCGAGGCGCGTGTCGAGCGGGAGCGCCAGGAAGAGCCGCTGCGCGAGCTTGTTGCGTGCGAATCTGCGAAAGCCCTGATACGCGCGATCGGCCGTGCAGAGCCCGTCTCCGTGCGCGAGGACGACGCGCTTGCCGAACGCGGTGATGACGAACGGATCGGGCAGCGGCAGCGCGCCCGCGTCCTTCATGAAGCGCCTGCCCAGCAGGAAATCGCGATTGCCGTGCATCACATAGAGGCCGATGCCGCGCTCGGAGAGCGTATGCATGAGGCGCGTCATGCGGCGCGCGAAGTTGGCGCGCGCGTCGGTCGCGGGACCATCGAGAATGTCGTCGCCGATCCAGAACTCGAACAGGTCGCCGAGAATGAACACGGAGTCCGCGTCGTTCGCCGTCACCTCGATGAAATGCTCGAAGGCGGCGACGGTTTTCGGAATCGCTTCGGAGAGGTGCAGATCGGCAATGAAAAACAGCGGACGCGCGTTTTTCGCTGCGCCCGCTGCTTCGCGATCGAATGAAGTCTTCGTATCGATCATGCAACGACCGGGATCAGACCACCACGGCCTTTTCGATCACCACGTCGTCGACTGGGACGTCCTGATGGAAGCCCTTCGAGCCGGTCTTGACCTTCTTGATCTTCTCGACCACGTCCATGCCTTCGACGACCTTGCCGAACACCGTATAGCCCCAGCCTTGCGGCGTCGGCGACGAGTGGTTCAGGAAGTCGTTGTCCTTCACGTTGATGAAGAACTGTGCGGTCGCCGAATGCGGATCGTTCGTGCGCGCCATCGCGACCGAGCCGTTATCGTTCTTGAGTCCGTTATTGGCTTCGTTGTTGATCGGCGCGTCGGTCGGCTTTTGCTTCATGCCCGGCTCGAAGCCGCCGCCCTGAATCATGAAGCCGTCGATCACGCGGTGGAACACGGTGTTGTCGTAGTGGCCCTTCTTCACATAGCTGAGGAAGTTCTCGACCGTCTTCGGCGCCTTTTCGGCGTCCAGTTCCAGCTTGATCACGCCGTGATTCGTATGCAGTTCGACCATGATGATGTTCTCTCCATTGTGTTTGATTGAGCCCTGGCGCGAGGCGCGCCGGGTAGCGACAGGCGCTTCGGATTACTGCGAGACCACGGTGGCCGACTCGATCACGGTCGGCTTCTGCGGCACGTCCTGCATCGGGCCGCGCGTGGTGGTCGGGCTGCCTTCGATCTTCTTCACGACGTCCATGCCCGCGACGACCTTGCCGAACACCGCATAGCCATTGCCGTCCGGGCTCGGATAGTCGAGACCCGCATTATCGACCGTATTGATGAAGAACTGGGCCGTGGCCGAGTTCGGGTCGCTCGTGCGGGCCATCGCGATCGTGCCCGTGGCGTTCTTCAGGCCATTCTTGCTTTCGAGCGGAATCGGCGCGCGCGTCGGCTTCTCGGCGAAGCTCGTGCTAAAGCCGCCGCCCTGGATCATGAAGCCCGGAATCACACGATGGAAGATCGTGCCGCTGTACTGACCGGACTTCACGTAATCGAGAAAGTTCGCGACCGTCTTCGGCGCCTTCTCGGGATACAGCTCGACCTTGATGTCGCCTTGCGTGGTCTTGAAGAGCACGGCGGGGTGCGCGGCCTGCGCATTCGGCTGGGCGAACGCCGGCGCGCTCGCGATCAGGGCAGTGCTCGAAAGCGCCAACATCAGGAATTTCATGAAGGATCGATCCTCGTGTGGTGAATGCAATCAGTCGGCCGCGAAGGGCGCGTGCTCAAGGCTGCGCTTGCGGCGCGACGTAGGGCGTCGTCGGCAGCGGGCCGGTCGGGCCGCCGAACGGCGAGTACTGGTCGGGCGAGGGCATCGTCGACGTCGAAGCGGCGCCGGACGCGGGCGCCCATTCGTCGGCGGCCGCGTGCGGCGTGCTCGCCGCGCCCGATGCGCCTTCCGCCGCGGCCGCGCGCTTCTTCGGCGGCGTGTAGATGTTCTGAATCGCCGTGATGCGCTGGCTGGTCAGCGGGCTCTTCGAGCCGAGCGATTGCGCGCGCTTGTACGACTCGCTCGCGAGACGCAGATAAAGATCGCCCAGATTGTCGTAGGCGAGCGCATAGCCGGGGTTCGCCTTGACCGCTGTTTCGAGCGCGGCGCGCGCGTCCTCGTAGCGGCCTTTCTTCGCGTAGAGCGCGGCGAGGTTGTTATACGGTTCCGGCAGTTCGGGATAGGCCTGCGTGAGCTCGGTGAAGGCGGCGATGGCTTGGTCGTCGCGATTCAGCCGCGCGAGCACGGTGGCGCGCTTGAACTTCGCCTGCACGTCGCGCGGATTGCTCGCGATGCGCGCATCGAGTTGCGTGAGCGCGGCGTTCCAGTCCTTGCCCGCGATGGCCGAATCGATCTGCGGCGTGTCGTCGCGCGTGGCGGTCGAGGTCTGCGCGAGCGCGGCCCCGGACATGCCGACGCAGGCGGCCAAGCCGAGCGTCGCAATGGCGAGCGTACGGGTAACGAACCGGCAAGAGAGTTGCAGAGGCGTGCGCGCCTGGCTTGGAGTCACTTGGAATCGAGTCAATGAATGATGCAGCGAAAGAAGCCACGAAAGCGGCGAAGGAGACGGAGATCGCCCGAACACGTGAATGCGCGCGAGCACTGCAGAACGAGCAGAAACGCCCGATGCGGCACGCTGTCCGGCAAGGCTTTCTGCCCGGCCCGGAGCGCGGCTTGCAATGCCCGCCGCGCGGCCGCTTCGAGATTTCATAGGCTCAAGTCCCGGTGTTATACTCCGACCCATTCTAACAAAAGGTCTGCACGTCCCGCGCACGTGTCGTGCGCCTGGTTATTCCAGGCGAGCATCTCGCGCCGGCGTCCGACTGTCTTTCGCCACTCGTGGCCGTCTCCGTCCTGGTCGCATGACCGTCGTGTTCGCGCTCGCGTGTGGGTCTCTCTCTGCTCCCGCGCGCATCGATCACGCCGCCTGCTGCCCCGGCACACGGTTGACTCCGGCCCATGCTTCGCCTTCTATGAACTCGCTGCGCATCTACAACACGCTCGCTCGCGACAAGCAACCCTTCACGCCGCTTCGCGCCGGCGAGGTACGCATGTATGTCTGCGGAATGACGGTGTATGACTATTGTCACATCGGCCATGCGCGCGTGATGGTGGTGTTCGATATCGTGCAACGATGGCTGCGCGCGCTCGGCTATCAGGTCACGTACGTGCGCAACATCACGGACATCGACGACAAGATCATCCGCCGCGCGGTCGAGAACGGCGAGCCGATCAAGTCGCTCACGCATCGTTTCATCACGGCGATGCATGAAGACGCGGATGCGCTCGGCGTCGCGCGCCCGGATATCGAACCGCGCGCGACCGATTTCATCCCGCAGATGCTCGGCATGATCGATACGTTGCAGGCGAACGGCTACGCGTATCACGCAAAGGACGGCGACGTGAACTACGCGGTCCGCAAGTTCGCCGACTACGGCAAGCTTTCGGGCAAGTCGATCGAAGACTTGCGCGCGGGCGAGCGCGTCGCGGCGAACGACGCGAAGGAAGATCCGCTCGACTTCGTGCTGTGGAAGCAGGCGAAGGCCGACGAGCCCGCCGATTCGGGCTGGGACTCGAAGTGGGGGCGCGGGCGTCCGGGCTGGCACATCGAATGTTCCGCGATGGGCTGCACCTTGCTCGGCGAGCAGTTCGACATTCACGGCGGCGGCATGGATCTGCAGTTCCCGCACCACGAGAACGAGATCGCGCAGAGCGAAGGCGCGACCGGCAAGCAGTTCGTGAACTACTGGATGCACAACGGCTTCGTGCAGATCGACAGCGAGAAGATGTCGAAGTCGCTCGGCAACTTCTTCACGATCCGCGAAGTGCTTGAAAAATTTGATGCCGAAGTCGTGCGCTTCTTTATTGCGCGGGCACACTATCGGTCGCCGCTGAACTACAGCGATGTGCATATCGACGACGCGAAGAACGCGTTGACGCGCCTATATACGGCGTTGAAGGATGTCGAGCCGGACAATCAGCAACTTGACTGGAACGAAGCGAACGCGCAGCGTTTCCAGTCTGCGATGAACGACGACTTCAACACGCCGGTGGCCGTGTCGGTGTTGTTCGATCTCGCGAGCGAAGTGAACCGTACGCGCGATGCCGCGCTCGCTCGCCAGCTCAAGGGTCTCGCGGGCGTGCTCGGTCTGCTCGGGCGCGAGCCGCGTGCGTTCCTGCAGCAGGCGAGCGGCACGGGCTCGGAGCAGGGGCTCTCGCCGCAGGAGATCGAAGCGAAGATCGCCGAGCGCATCGCCGCGAAGCAGGCGAGGAACTATGCCGAAGCAGACCGGATTCGCGCTGAATTGCTCGAAGCCGGTATTGCGCTTGAAGACAAACCGGGTGGGTCGACCGAATGGCGCCGCGTTTGAGCGCGGACATTCGAACCCTCTGATCGACTCACCAGGCAGGAGGCAAGATGGCAACGGCCAGGAAGGCGCCGGTCAAGCGACCCGCGTCTGTCAGCGATGCGTCGGGCGCAACGAAGCGCACGCGCAGCGCACAAACGAAAGAGACCACGCAGAAGATCGATGGCGCAGGTGCAACGGGCGGCCGCAAAGCGGCGGTCAAGCGTGCCGGTGTCGGCGCAAAGCCGGCCAGAAGCGCCGTGCTCAAGGCGACGAAGCCCGAGGCGGCTGCACGTCTGAACGGCGTCGCGCGGACATCGAAGGCGGGCACGGAAGAAGCCGAAGCGTCGCCACCGAAGGGCAACGGTCGCGCGGTCGGCGGCGATGGCGCGAGCGCGCAGGCGCTCGTCGCGGAACGTGGCGAGGTCGTGCGCAAGTCGCGCGTCGTCACGTCCGACGCCGCGGTGCCGGTGCAGATCGGCGGTCTCACGCGTGAAGTCGCTCGTCCCGACTACTGGGATCGCGCGTGCGCGGATCTCATGAAACGCGATCGCATACTGAAGAAGCTGATCCCCAAGTTCGGCGAGATTCATCTCGTCAATCTCGGCGATCCGTTCTCGACACTCGCGCGCTCGGTTGCCGGTCAGCAGATCTCGGTGAAGGCGGCGCAGGCAATCTGGGAACGCGTGAAGGGCGCATGCCCGGAAGTCCACCCCGCGCACTTCATCAAGCTCGGCCATGAGAAGCTGCAGGCGTGTGGCTTGTCCAAACGCAAGGCCGAGTACATTCTCGATCTCGCGCAGCATTTCGAATCGGGTGCGCTGCATGTCGACGCATGGACGTCGATGGACGACGAAGCCGTGATCGCCGAGCTCACGCAGATTCGCGGCATCGGCCGATGGACCGCGGAGATGTTCCTCATCTTCAATCTGTCGCGCCCGGACGTTTTGCCGCTCGACGATCTCGGCCTGATTCAGGCGATCAGCGTCAACTATTTCAGCGGGGAGCCCGTGACGCGCAGCGAGGCACGCGAAGTGGCGGCCAACTGGGAGCCGTGGCGCACGGTGGCGACCTGGTATATGTGGCGCAGTCTCAATCCGATTCCGGCGGATCACTAGAATGCACGCGCGCGGGGCGCGCATCTCAGACGCGCAAGCGCGAGCTATCGTTGTCTTATAATCGATAGTTCCCGCGCGAATTTTTGAGGGACGGACGCGGTTAGAATACGCGCTGCCCGATGTTCCTAGGACTCGAACACATGAAGACCACGTTTCTGGATTTCGAGCAGCCGATCGCTGAACTCGAAGCGAAGATCGAAGAACTCCGCTTCGTTCAGGACGATTCCGCTGTCGATATTTCGGAAGAAATCGAGCGGCTGTCGAAGAAGAGCCAGCAGCTCACGAAAGATCTCTACGCGAATCTGTCGCCGTGGCAGGTATCGCAAATCGCGCGTCACCCGCAGCGTCCGTACACGCTCGACTATGTGAGCGAGCTTTTCACCGATTTCCACGAATTGCATGGCGACCGCGCGTTCGCCGACGACCTCGCGATCGTCGGCGGCTTTGCGCGCTTCAACGGCCAGCCGTGCATGGTGATCGGCCATCAGAAGGGCCGCGACACGAAGGAGCGCGCGCTGCGCAACTTCGGCATGCCGCGTCCTGAAGGCTATCGCAAGGCCGAGCGTCTGATGCGTACCGCCGAGAAATTCGGCTTGCCGATTTTCACCTTTGTCGATACGCCGGGCGCGTATCCGGGCATCGGCGCGGAAGAGCGTGGGCAGTCCGAGGCCATCGGCCGCAATCTGTACGTGATGGCCGAGCTCAAGACGCCGATCATCACGACGATCATCGGCGAAGGCGGTTCCGGCGGCGCGCTCGCGATCGCCGTCGCCGACACCGTGATGATGCTGCAGTTCTCCACTTACTCGGTCATCTCGCCGGAAGGCTGTGCGTCGATCCTTTGGAAGAGCGCGGCGAAAGCGCCGGAAGCGGCCGAGGCGCTCGGTCTCACGGCGCATCGCCTGAAGGCGCTCGGCCTCATCGACAAGATCGTGAACGAGCCGCTCGGCGGCGCGCATCGCGATCCGAAAGGCATGGCCGCGTTCCTGCGCCGCGCGCTTGCCGATTCCCTGCGCCAGTTCCAGGGCATGAGCGTCAACGACTTGCGCGAGCGCCGTTTCGACAAGCTGATGGCCTACGGCAAGTTCAAGGAATCGCTGCCGGGCGCGTAGTCCGGTCATCTTCGTCATCTCATCCCTCACGAAAGCTCGTGACTTCCGATAACGAAACCCCGGCCGGCCGCCTCGTGTTCGAGGCGGTGCGCGCGGCGGTTTCGGACGCGGAACTTCCCTCCGATTCGCTGTGTGCCGTCGCGCTGAGCGGCGGGCTCGACTCCACCGTATTGCTCGATGCCGCCGTGCACTGCTTCGGCGCGCGACGCGTCATCGCGCTGCACGTTCATCATGGTCTGAGCCCGAACGCCAACGCGTGGGCCGCGCATTGCGAGCGCTTCGCGGCGTCGCTCGACGTGCGCTACGCCGCGCGTCATGTCGATGTCGCGCGCGCGGGCGGCGAGAGTCTCGAAGCAGCGGCGCGCGACGCGCGCTACCGTGCCCTCGACGATCTCTGCGACGAGCACGGTGCGGCAGCGCTCCTGATCGCGCATCACGCCGACGATCAGGCCGAAACCGTGTTGCTGCAACTGTTGCGCGGCGCGGGCGTCGCGGGCCTCGCCGCGATGGCGCCGCAGCGCGCAGACGGCGCGGTGCCGCGTCTGCGCCCGCTTTTGAGATTGCTGCGCGCGCAACTGGAGCAATACGCGCACGAGCGCGACCTGAACTGGATCGACGACGAATCCAACGCGGACACGCGTTATTCACGCAACGCGCTGCGCCATGACGTGCTGCCCATGCTCGCGGTGCATTTTCCCGGGTTCCGCGATGCGCTCGCGCGCACGGCTTCGCATGCCGCGTCGGCGCAGCGGCTTCTGGACCAGCTCGCGCAGATCGATCTGGCGCGCCTGCAAAGCGCGGACGAAGAGGGCGCGCTCACGCTCGATGCATTCCTCACACTCGACGACGAACGCGCGATCAACGCAATGCGTTTCTGGATTCGCGCGCGCGGCCTGTTGGCGGCATCGACGGCGCGCATCGCCGACATGCTGCGCCAGGTGCGCGATGCCGCCAGCGCGCGCGATGGCCACGCGCTGCGCGTCGATCATGCCGGGCATTGCCTGCGCGTGTATCGCAATCTGCTGTTCTGGGAACCGGGCGATAGCGGCGATGCGCCCGATCTCGACGAAGGCGCGCCCGCGCTCAAGGCGGCGGTCGAGTTGCACTGGCAGGGCGATGAAGTGTGGCGTCTGCCGCAATGGCGCGGCTCGTTCGTGTTCGAGCCCGTCGATGCTGCCGCTGAGGACGTCGTCGGGGAGGGCGTGCTGCGCGCCGCGCCGCTCGTCGCGCGCTCCCGCGCGGGCGGCGAGCGCATGCGCGTCGCGGCCGAGGCGCCGAGCCGCACCCTCAAGAACCTGTTTCAGGAACACGGCGTGCCGTCCTGGAAGCGCGATGTGCCGCTGCTGTTCATCGGCGAGGCGCTGCTTTTCGTCCCGCATGTGGGCGTGAACCGCGAAGCCGCGCCGAACGCGTCGCATGGCCCGTTGCGCCGCATTTCGTGGCGGCCGGATCTTTTGCTCGCGTAGGCCGGCTTCGGCGGACGTTGCGCCGAAGCCGGTAAAATCGCCGTCACGGGCGCTTCATCTTGTAATTTCACCCTCGATCGGGTACGGTAACTCGTTTTCGCCCAAGCGCGTTTTTGCGCGGCATCTCCGTTCAAAAGACTCGATTTCGCCCGCAACCACGCATCCGTGCGCCGCGTACAACCCTCTGTGCGAGCGCGCGACGGGCGTGCGGCAGCGCCCGCGTATCGTAGCCGGCTTCGACATCCCCTGAAGCGACCGAGCACGAGTCTCTAGCGCTGCGCATTGAGCGCGTGAAGCGCGGTTTTCCCTCCAGTTCAGAACGCAAATGGCACTCATCGTACACAAATACGGCGGCACCTCGATGGGCTCGGTCGAGCGCATCAAGAACGTCGCCAAGCGCGTCGCCAAATGGCACAAGGCCGGCCACAAGATGGTCGTCGTGCCCTCGGCGATGTCCGGCGAAACCAATCGCCTGCTCGGCCTCGCGAGAGACATCAAGGCCGACCCGGACCCGCGCGAGCTCGACATGATTGCCTCCACGGGCGAGCAGGTGAGCGTGGGCCTCCTGGCCATCGCGCTGCACGCCGAAGGCCTCGAAGCCGTCAGTTATGCCGGCTGGCAAGTGCCGATCAAGACGGACAGCGCGTTCACGAAGGCGCGCATCAGCGAGATCGACGGCGAGCGCGTGCTGAAGGACCTCGACGCGGGCAGGGTCGTGGTCATCACGGGCTTTCAGGGTGTCGATCCGGAAGGCCATATCGCGACGCTCGGACGCGGCGGCTCGGATACGTCGGCGGTTGCGATCGCGGCGGCGATGAAGGCAGACGAGTGCCTGATCTATACGGACGTCGACGGCGTCTACACGACCGACCCGCGCGTCGTCGAAGAAGCGCGCCGGCTCGATCGCGTGACCTTCGAGGAAATGCTGGAAATGGCGAGCCTCGGCTCGAAGGTGCTGCAGATTCGCTCGGTCGAGTTTGCGGGCAAGTATCAGGTGAAGACGCGCGTGCTCTCGAGCCTGACCGATCCGCTGATGCCGCTCGCCGACGAGATGCACTCCGGCACCCTGATTACTTTTGAAGAAGACGAGAACATGGAAAAAGCAGTGATTTCTGGCATCGCGTTCCAGCGCGACGAAGCGCGCATCGCGGTCATGGGCGTGCCCGACAAGCCGGGCGTCGCGTATCAGATTCTCGGGCCGGTCGCCGATGCGAACATCGACATCGACATGATCATCCAGAACCAGAGCGTGAACGGCAAGACCGATTTCACGTTCACGGTCGGCCGCGGCGACTACCAGCGCGCGCTCGAAATCCTGAATAACCAGGTGAAGGGTCACGTTCAGGCCGAAACCGTGCTGGGCGACCCGAAGGTGTCGAAGGTGTCGGTGGTGGGCGTCGGCATGCGTTCGCACGTGGGCATCGCGAGCACGATGTTCCGCACGCTGTCGGAAGAGGGCATCAACATCCAGATGATCTCGACGTCCGAAATCAAGATCTCGGTGCTGATCGACGAGAAGTACACCGAGCTCGCCGTGCGCGCGCTGCACAAGGCGTTCGAGCTGGATCGCGCGTAAGTTCGTGACGCGGATGCGAAGGCTCGCGGACGAGTTCACGTCCTTCGCACCGTTGCGGATCGCGAAGCAGGTGATTCCATATTGGCTGTTTTGAAAAAAATCGTCATGTGAATTTGACCCGAGCCTGCGAACAGGCTATTATCTCGATCTCGTTGCACTGCACTCCCGGTGCAACGAAAAGTTTGGGAGACGTGGCCGAGAGGTCGAAGGCACTCCCCTGCTAAGGGAGCATCTGGCTAAAAACTGGATCGAGGGTTCGAATCCCTCCGTCTCCGCCAGTTGTCGTAGAAAGGCCCCGCAAGGTTAAAAACTTGCGGGGCTTTTTCTTTTGGCGTTCAAATTTGCCCACGTGATCGTGCATTAATTCGTCATCCTGCACGAAGTGTCCGTGACAAAAGGCAACTTCTCTTTAAGACATTCCCGATTTCGATGATGACCGTAGATCACTAATCTCGCGGTTTGCTTGCCTGTGCGCAAGCAGAGAGCAACGCAACGCAAGTGTTCGTTGTCCCGATTTACAGTCGTTGCACGGTTGCGCCGGCGCCTTCGGGCAATGACTTCTCACGGTTCAGTTCAGTTATGGCAAGTCTCAGGAAGTTCATTGCTCCGGCGCTTTTGACGTTGTTTTGCACTGCGCAGGCGCATTCGGAAGCGCTCGATCCGACGCTTCTCAAATTGATGGGTGTACAAGGTCCGCATAGCCAGTTCGCAGGTCCCTATGTGGGCGCCAAGTTCGGCGTCAACTGGTCGGACATCACGGGTCCGAATCCGAAATCCACGCATACGACCTTCTTTCCCGGCATCGTGGCCGGCGTGAACTATGACGTCGACCGTTTCGTGGTCGGTGTCGAAGGTTTCATGGATTTCCATGGCGGCTCGACGACCAAGAAGGACGGCGGCATCGACCTGAAGATCGGCATCCCCGTCAACGGGAACATCATGCCGTACGCACGCGTCGGCTTCACGGGCACGTGGCCCGATGCGCGTCTGCATTACGGCGGCGGCGTCGAATACAAGTTCGCGAAGAACTGGAGCGTGGCCGGCGAGTACACCGGCGATTCGGCGAGCTACCAGGGCGGCCATCGTCGCAACGACAGCCTGACCGTGGGCGTGCATTACTACTTCTTCTGATTCTTCTCGCGCCGATGCGCGGGCGTTCCGACGCCCGCGCATCGCGCTCAGGCCGGCGTCACTTTCCCGACGCGATCCGATCCTCGATATGCTTCGCGCGCGCCGGCGACGCCGGATGCGAGCTCAGCATGCTCGACTTGCCGCCGTCGATGGTCGCGAGTTTCTGGAACGCGGTGACGAGACCCTTCGGGTCGTAGCCTTTCTTCTTCTGCGTGTCGAACGAGTAATCGTCGGCGGCCGTTTCCTGCGATTGCGAGAACTGCGCGTTGACGAACTTTTCCGACAGATCGCCGATCTGCGACCCCGACAAGCTTCCGACTACGCCACCCGCCGACGACGCCACCGTGCGCGCCGCCGATGTTGCGTAGGCGACCTGCATCGCCTTTTTGGTGTGCCCGAGCGCGACGTGGCCCATTTCGTGGCCGACGACGCCGCGCACTTCGTCGTCGTTCATCAGGTCCATGAGGCCGCTGTAGACACGCACGCAGCCGTTCGCCATCGCCCACGCGTTGACGTCCTTCGTCAGATAAACCTTGTAGTTGACGGGCACGCCGTTGATGTTGTCGCCGAGCTGCTTCGAAATCTTGTTCAGGCGCTGCGTGTACGGACTGTTGGCCGGCGCGATCTGGTTTTCCTTGTCGAGTTCGGCGCACGACTTGTCGGACAGCGTGCGGACGTCGGAATCGCTGAGCGAGAGCGCCTGGGTCGCCAGTTGCCCGGACTGCATAAGTTGCGTCGGATCCATGCTTCCCATGCTGCTGCACGACGCAAGTGTGACCACGGCGGAAGCCGCCAGCGCGATGCGGAAGATCGTCATAGTTTTGCCTTTCGAATGTCGTTATGGTTGTCGCCGCGCGAAAATGCGCGGGCGCAGCGAAATGCTAATGACAGTCGACTTGTAAGCTAGCCGAAAATTCCGATTTTGTCGGCAAAAGCGATGGAAACGCCAGCGCGAAACGTGCATCAGTCGCGCGCGCGAAGCGAATCAATCCTGCGCGCGGCGGCATGCGGAGCGCACGCGAGCCGCCACGGAGGCGACCGGCGATGCGTCCATCGCGATCGACGCGGCATCCGGCAAGGCTTCGGCCGCAAGCGGAGTGAGCGTCTGTCCCGGCGGCATCTCGACGAACACCTTCGCACCGAGCTCGGAGAGCGCGATGGTCGAATCGTGCCAGCGCACCGGATAGCGCAGATTGGTGGCGAGGTCTTCGCGGATGGCGTCGGCACGGCGCAGCACGCGCGCGCCGCGATTGCCGACATAGGCGATGCGCGGCGTCTCGATCCGCACGTTGGCCGCCGCGTCGATCAGTCGTTCGGCGGCGCTTTGCAGCAGCACGCAGTGCGACGGCACGCTCACGCACAGCCGCTCGGCACGGCGGGCGCCGCGCGACAGCACGATGTCGCGAACCTTCGCGAGCGCGGCATCGCTGCCCGATATGACGATCTGACGCGGCGCGTTCAGATTGCCGATATAGGCATCGGCGCCGCTGTCGGCAATCGCGCGGGCGATCTCGCTTTCGTTGAGCCCGAGCACGGCGAGCATGCCGTAGCCGCGCGGCCAGGCTTCTTCCATCAGTTCGGCGCGCAGGCGCACGAGCTCGAGCGCATCGTCGAAGGCGAGCGCGCCGCATACGACCGCCGCGCCATACGCGCCCACCGACAGGCCCGCGACGGCTTGCGGCTCGATGCCCGAATCGGCGAGCGCGCGCGCCGCGGCTACGCCCGCGACGACGAGCGTGAGTTGCACCGCGACGGTCGATTTCAGCGCATCGGCGCCATCGAGTTCGAGGACGTTTGCTCCGAGCAGATCGGACGCTTCGCCGAGTGTGCGGACGATCGCCGGATGCGGCTCGCCGCCGCCGAGCCGGTGCAGGAAGCCCGGCGTTTGCGCGCCCTGTCCGGGAAAGAGATACGCGATCATGCGGCCGCCCACGGATCGGCGACGAGACGCGGGCCGTCAGTGTGCCGCAGCATCACACGGAGACTGGCGCGCGCGAATTCGGCGAGCGAGAAGGCAGCGTCGGGCGTTTCGATCTGCACGTCGATGTGCGCGCCTTCCTGTTGCGCGGCGCGAGAAAGCGCGTCGAAGAGCGACGATGCGGTTTCGCGCGGCAACGGCGTCGGCGCGCGCACGACGATATCGAGGTCGCTGTCGCGCGTGATCGTCGGCATCGCGCTCGCCAGTTCGAATCCCGCGCTGCCGGCCGGCCCCCAGTCGAGGCCGCATCCGTCGATGATCGCTCTGACCGCGCGCAGCAACGCGAAAGCGGGCAGGTCGCGGCGCGCGGCATCGGGCTCGCGCGCGCACAGATCTTCGGGCGTGAGCATCGCGCTGATCCGGCGCGGTTCGAGCCAGGTGCCGAAGCGTTCGGCCCGCGTCATGCCGCGCACGCCGACCGCGATCGCATCGCCGATGCGAGGCGCGCGCCGCACGACGACGAACGGCGCGCGCGCGATCGACGCGGCGACCCATGCGGGCGCATCGGCCAGAGGCGGCGCGTCGGGCGCGACGCGCAGCAGATCGTGCGGACGCGGCGCGCGCTGCATCACGCGCTCCACTGCTCGCGCATGCGCCTGCGCACTTCGATCGACGCGGCGCGCGTGCGTTGCGCATCGGCGGAGGCGAGACGGTTCGACAGATCGCGTGGACCGTTGCGCGCATCCTTCACCGCCGCCGCGAGCGACGCCTTCACGCGCTCGATGTCGGCGGAAGAGGGCGCGTCGGCGTCGACTCCGTCGATCAGTTCGTGCAGCAAGCCGAGCTTCGCATACGTGCTCATCTTGTACGACATCGGCAAGACCGTGTCGCCGAGCGCGTCGAGACTCTCGACGCTGCGACGCGTGACGCGCGCGGCGGCTTCCTTGCCCATTGCGTGCACGGCGGTGCCGGGCGCATCGAGCGCGACGATGCGGTTCGCCTGATAGCCGTGCGCGAGATACGCACCCGACATCGCCGGCCCGACGATCAGCGCGATCACCGGATGACCCGCGAGTCGCGCGCTCGCATAGGCGTCGACGGCCGCGGCGCAGGCGAGATGAATGCCGAGCAGTTCCTCGCGACGTCCGTATGCCTGACTCTTCACGTCGACCACGGCGATGATCGGCCGCTTCACATCGGCGTCGCGATCGGCGTCGGTCGCACGGCGCACGGCGCGCGCGAGCAGCCAGCCTTGCTCGAGTCCGACGACGTTGTCCGTCGCGCGGGGAAAGCGGTTCTGCGGATCGGGAACGACGGCGAAGAAGCTGGCGCGCTCGCCGCCGATCTGACCGTCGCGGGCGCGGATCGGACCGCTGTCGGCCGGCGCGGCATTCGAAGTCAGCGCGTCGAGCCAGCGCGCGCCACGGGAGAGTATGTCGGTCATGATGTGCCCCACAGTTTGCGCAGTGTGTCGGGATCGATGGCGTCGGGGTTCACGTCCGCGAGCCTCGCGATGAAGCCGTCCACATTCTCGCTGCGATGCCGCGCCGGCACGCCGCGCTCGAACGCGGCGAGCACCGCGTCGCGGACCTGGTCGGTATCGTCTTCGACGAGCGTGTCCGCGAGACCCACCGCGACGCGCTCCTCGCCGCCGATCATCGACCAGATGAGACGGCGGTCGCCCGAATCGAGTTCTTCGATGCCCGCTTCCTGCTCGATCACTTCCGGCCCGTTCATGCCGAGGCGCGCCTGACGCGTCATCACGAGCTCGCTGCAGAGCGCGGCGGCGAGCGACATGCCGCCGAAGCAGCCGACCATTCCGCCGATCACGCCGACCACGGGCACATGCCGCCGCAGCGCGACGATCGCCGCCTGAATCTCCGCGATGACGGCGAGACCGAGATTCGCTTCCTGCAGACGCACGCCGCCGGTTTCGAACAGGACGACGGGACGGATTGCGCGTCCGGCTTCGAATTCGCCCAGCGCGAGTTCGAGCGCCGCCGCGATCTTCGCGCCCGATACTTCGCCGATGCTGCCGCCCTGGAACGCCGGCTCGATGGCCGCGATCACCGCGGGCTCGCCGCCGAGCGTGCCGCGCGCGATGACCGCGCCGTCGTCTGACTGGCAAACGATGTTCTGCATCGCGAGCCACGGCGATTCGATGCGATCGAACGGGCCGAGCAGTTCGCGGAATGTGCCGCGATCGAGCAGCGCCTGCGCGCGCTCGCGTGCCGTCAGTTCGATGAAGCTGTGCCGCGCGAGGAACGTGTCGTGTGCGTTCATGGCGTGTCTCCTTCGCTCGCCTCGACGGCTTCGTTGAGGCGGAGCATGACGACGCCGGGCGTCGCGCCGAAATCGTTCAGCTCGAATTTCGCCGCGCCGTCGTAGCGCTGGAAGAAGCGGTCGAGCACGCTCTTCCATACGTGACCGTAACCATCGACGCTCGTGCGGATGACCACTTCCGCATTCGCGCCCGTCGATGGCGAGAGCAGCACTTCGAGATCGCCCGAGCCGACCACGCCCACGTGCGCGCGGCGCGTGACGGTCCGTTTGGCGGGATATTCGTATCGCATGTTTTCCATCGTTCGTTCCTCTTCGATGGGCCTTAAACAAGGCGCCTGAGACTGTCGAGAAAGAGAGTCGCCGCGAGCAGATCGGCGGCGCCGCCGGGCGATGCGTTCAGCGCCAGCAATTCGGCGTCGAGTCGCATCAGCGCGGCGCGTCCTTCCTGCGTGCCCGCGCCGCCGCGATTCATCACCTGCTTCGCGCCGCGTCGGGCCGCGTGGAGCGCGTCCAGTCCGCCGCGATGCAAGAGGCATGTGTCGTCCAGCGACGCGATGATCGCGATGAGCGCATCGAGGCGCGCGTCGGATTCGGTGAGACCGCGCATGCGCGCGCCGTCGAGCGCGATCAGTCCGACCCGCCGCGCATGCGGAAATCCATCGCGCGCTTCGCCGCGCGCGCCCGATACGCGATAGCGTTCGGCGACGCGCGCGCCGTGGCTTGCCGACGATGCCGCCGGCGCATAGCGATCTTCGAAACGCGCGATTTTCGCCGCGGAGATGCAGATCGCTTCGGTCTCGTCGGGCGCATGCATCGCCGCGCCCGCGCACAGCAGACCGACGATCCAGATCGCGCCGCGATGGGCATTGCTGCCGTCGGTCGCGCGCATCATCGCGGCTTCGCCTTCGCGGCCGATGCGCGCCAGCTGCTCGCGCAAGACTTGCGATGGCGCGGCATGTGACGCCGCGCGCGCAATCGCGAGAAAGGTCGGATGCAATGCATGCGCGGAACGCAGCATCGTGTCCAGATCGAGATCGCGATGCGCGCCGCTGCCGCGCTCATCGACGAGCGCGGGCTTCGGCGTGAGGCGCGCCTCGGCGATCAGCGCATCGACGGCGTGGGCGGCGATCATCGACGGCGATGGGACGCATGCTTCGATGCCGCGCCGCAAGAGGGGCTGGGCCGCTGTCATGCTCGTCATCGCGATCACCAGCTTCTGAAGCGCGCCGGCGGCGCATAGAGTCCGCCCGACCACGCGACGAGATCGTCGATGCTGCGCGCCGCGAGCAACGAACGCTTCGCTTCGCCGCGTCGCACGCCCAGGTCTTCCGGATACGCGACGATCCCGCGCCTTCTCAGCTCGGCGGTCTTCGACGGATCGGCGCGCATGCCGATCGGCGTCACGCCCGCGACCGCCGCGAGCGCGGCGCGCCGCTCGTCGACGCCTTCGGCCGCATGCAGATACGCGATGCCTTCTTCCGTCACGACGTGCGTGACGTCGTCGCCGTAGATCATCACGGGCGCGATCGGCATGCCGCTCTTTTCGCCGACGGCGATCGCGTCGAGCGCATCGACGATGGTCGGCTCGCCGCCTTTCTTGTACGTCTCGGCCGTCTGCACGACGAGCTTGCGGCCGCGCGCGATCTTCGGATTCGGGCCGTCGTCCTTCAGCAGCTTGAGCCACGCTTCGCTCGAATGACGGCGGCCGTGCGGATCGTGCCCCATGTTCGGCGCGCCGCCGAAGCCCGCGAGCCGTCCGAGCGTGACCGTCGACGAGTTCGCGTCGGCGTCCATCTGCAAGGTCGAGCCGATGAAGAGATCGACGCCGTATTGCCCCGCAAGCTGGCAGAACACGCGATTCGAGCGCAGGCTGCCGTCGCGGCCGGTGAAGAAGACGTCGGAGCGCGCCGCGATGTAGTCCTCCATGCCGACTTCGCTGCCGAAGCAATGCACGCTCTGCACCCAGCCCGATTCGATCGCGGGAATGAGCGTCGGGTGCGGATTGAGCGCCCAGTTCGTGCAGATCCTGCCCTTCAGGCCGAGCGATTCGCCGTACGTCGGCAGCAGCAGTTCGATCGCGGCGGTATCGAAGCCGATGCCGTGATTGAGCGTGGTGACGCCGTAGCGCTCGTAGATGCCGCGGATCGTCATCATCGCCATCAGGATCTGCAATTCGCCGATGTGGCGCGGATCGCGCGTGAAGAGCGGCTCGACCGCGAACGGGCGATCCGCCTCCACGACGACATCGACCCACGAGCCGGGAATATCGACGCGCGGCAGTTCATCGACGATCTCGTTCACTTGCGCGACCACGATGCCGTGCCGGAACGCGGTGGCTTCAACGATCGTCGGCGTGTCCTCGGTGTTTGCGCCGGTGTACAGATTGCCGTGCCGGTCGGCCTGCACCGCGCACACTAGCGCGACTTGCGGCGTCAGATCGATGAACATGCGCGCATACAGTTCGATGTACGTATAGATCGCGCCGATCTCCAGCAGGCCGTCTTCGAGCAATTGCGCGACGCGCAGGCTCTGCGGTCCCGCGAACGCGAAGTCCACCTTGTGCGCGATGCCCTGCTCGAAGAGCGCGAGATGCTCGGGCCGGCTGATGCTCGAGATGAGCAGATGGATGTCGTGCACGCGCGCAGGATCGAGCTTCGCGAACGCGCGCGAGAGGAAGTCGGCCTGCTTCTGGTTGTTGCCTTCGAGCGCGACACGGTCGCCGGCGACGATGAGCGCGCTCAATGCATCGACGATGCGCGCGGCATCGAGCACCGGGCCGCTCATCCACGGCTCGATCAGTTTCAGACGCCGCGCTTTTTCCTGCGCGCGCGTGTTCCAGTTGCGGGTTGACGAGAGCGCGTCGGCGGAGGTGGATGAGTTCATCGGTCGGCCTTCGGAGTGGTCGTTCGGGAAGATGCGCGGCGCTTCTTCTTGACGTGGCTCGATTGTGCGAGCGCCTGCGCATCGGCGAGAAAGCGGTGGATGAGTTCGCCCGTCGCGAGCAGATGGCGCGCGACGAGCGTCTGCGCCTGCTCGATATCGCGCGCGACGAGCGCATCGAAGATCGCGCGATGCTCGGCATCGGACGCGTCCTTATGGATCGGCAGTCCCAGCTTCAGGCGCAGATAGCGCTCGCCGCGCCGGTGCATCTGGCCGATCAGCTCCATCAGGCGCGGGCGGTCCGCGGGCGCGTAGAGCGACATATGGAACTGCTCGTTGCGCACCACGTAGAGCGCGGGATCGGGCTCGCTTTCCGCGGCTTCGAGCAGGTGCTTCGCGACGGCGAGGGTATCGGGCGTGTGATGCCCGATCGCGATGCCGATCGCGAGACTTTCCAGCGACGCGCGAATCTCGTAGATCTCGCGCGCCTCGTCGGCCGATTGCAGGCTGACGGCCGCGCCGCGATTCGGCTCGATCGTCACCCAGCCCTCGCTTTCGAGCTGGCGAAACGCCTCGCGCACCGGAATCGCGCTGACGGAAAACTGCCGCGCGATCGCGTCCTGGCGCAGCGGCTCGCCCGGCAGCAGCGAACCTTCTACGATCGCGGCGCGCAGCGCATCCGCGATGAAGCGCGACGTGCTCTGGCGCGGTTCGAACTGCGCGTCGCGAAATGAAGCCGGAGGCTGCGATCCGGCGGAGAGATCTGTCGGCATGGCTAGGTGAAAGTGCGGACTTGTCGTGTGTCGATGTTCAAATATTATATATAAAAACGCACACGGAACCCCCGGTGCTTTCCCTAGACGCCATAACAAACACCATTCACGGCGCGTCGTTAATTCCTTTGGAGAGACATGGCCATGCCGACAACGCTGGATCGACAGATAGGCGCCACGCGCGCCACGAAGACGCCGCTCAACCGGTCGCAGATCACCGGCTTCTGGGGCGCATGGGCCGGCTGGACACTCGACGGCATGGATTCGTTCATCTATGCGCTCGTGCTGGCACCCGCGCTCACCGAGTTGCTGCCGCGCTCCGGCTACGAAGC
Source organism: Caballeronia sp. J97 (assembly GCF_905220305.1). Classification (NCBI taxonomy): domain Bacteria; kingdom Pseudomonadati; phylum Pseudomonadota; class Betaproteobacteria; order Burkholderiales; family Burkholderiaceae; genus Caballeronia; species Caballeronia sp. J97. The sequence goes on from NZ_CAJMZL010000005.1 coordinate 269,030, forward strand.
GACGCCGGCGAATATCGGGCTGGCAGGCTCGATTCTCTTCGCGCTGTTTCTGGTGGGATGGGGGTTGTCGTTCATCTGGGGGCCGCTCGCCGACCGTTTCGGACGCACCAAGGTGCTCGCGGCGACCATCTTCACGTTCGCGATCTTCACGGGCCTCGCGGCGACCGCGCACAACGTGTGGGAGCTCGGCATCTATCGTTTCTTCGCGGGCGTGGGTATCGGCGGCGAATGGGCGCTGGCGGGAACGTATGTCGCGGAAGCGTGGCCCGAGGATCGTCGCAAAATGGGCGCGGGCTATCTGCAGACCGGCTATTACGCGGGCTTCTTTCTCGCCGCGGCGCTGAACTATACGATCGGCGCGGCGTTCGGCTGGCGCGCGATGTTCCTCGTCGGCCTGTTCCCGGTCGTCGTGTCGATCCTGGTGCTGTTGCGCGTGAAGGAAACCGACAAGTGGGAGCGCGCCGAGTCCGCTCATCCGCATGTCAAACACGAAAGCTCGCTCAAGGCGATCTTCAATGCGCAATATCGCAAGCGCACGACCGTCGCGGCCGTGCTGCTGACGGTGGCGATCATCGGTCTGTGGGCGGGCGCGGTGTACGAGCCGTCCGCGGTGATTCAGCTCGCGACCAAGGCCGGCATGAGCAAGGCCGAGGCGGCGCGCATGGCGTCGATCGCGACCGGGCTGCTTTCCATCGGCACGATCGTCGGCTGTCTCGCGCTGCCGCCGATGGCCGAGAAGATCGGTCGCAGAAAGACGCTCGCGGTGTATTTCGTCGGCATGGCGGCGTCGATCGCGCTCGCCTTCGGCTGGGCGTTCTATCTGCCGAACGGGCTCCTGCCGTTCATCGCGCTGCTCGTCGTGCTGGGCTTTTTCGGCGGCAACTTCGCGCTCTTCTCGTTGTGGCTGCCCGAGCAGTTCGAAACCCGCGTGCGTGCGACGGCCTTCGCGTTCTGCACCTCAGTGGGCCGCTTCTTCGGCGCGATCGTGAACTTCGGCATCGGCGCGATGGTGCTCAACATGAAGACGCTCGGCGCGCCGATCGCGATCACCGCGATTGCGTTTCTCATCGGCCTCGCGGTGATTCCGCTCGCACCGGAAACCAAGGGGCAGGAGTTGCCGAACTGACGGCGCAGCGCCTCTTGCGGACGGCGGCCTTCTCAAGAGGAAGGCCGCCGTTTTTCATGCGCCAAAGCTTACTTTTTGTAAGTTTTCTCTCGGTAATAGCAGGTTACGAAGTCGAACACTTGGCACGGCATCCGTCCGATATAGTCCCGTCAACACAACAAACAACCCATCGAGGTGGGGCTTCACATGAACAAGGTATCGAAGGCTTCCGTGCTGGCTGGCGCCGTGATGGTCGGCGGTCTGATGTTGTCCGGCGCGGCGAATGCGGGAGTGTCCGTGGGCGTCAACATCGGGGTGCCCGCGCCTGTGTATGTCGCGCCTGCGCCGGTGTATGCGCCGCCTCCGCCGCCCGTCGTGTACGCGCCGCCTCCGCCGGCGGTCTATGCGCAACCGGCCATCGTGATCGGCTGGCATGGCGACCGTTACTGGGATGGCCGTCGCTACTGGAACCACGACGATTACTACCGCCATTACGGTCATGACCACGGCCACGGGCATGATGGACACGACAACGGCCGTCACAACGGCTGGCGCTGATCGCCTGGCGTCTGCGTTGGCCGCTATCGAAGGCCACCCGTTTCAGGGTGGCCTTTTCATTGCCGCTCGAGCAGCAAAGGGCGGATTTGCCGATAAAACAACACCGCCGGGAAGTTCCCACCTGGACGCAATGTAACAAAAGGTAAGCTTTCTCCTGACGTAAGGCCAGGTCGCGCAACAACTTACAAAACTGAAATATTGCACTGAAAGCTTTCCGTTATATTGCGTCGGAAGCGAACAAGCAGAAAGGCGAGGTCGGGTGCATATGAAAAAGAACTTTTCCGGACGAATGGCCGCGGGCGTGCTGGCGATCGCGGCGCTGGGCGCGACGAGCATCGTCGCGCGAGCGGCGGACGTTCACGTCGGCGTGAATATCGGCATTCCGGCGCCGGTGTATGTCGCGCCTACGCCGGTGTATGCGCCTCCGCCGCCGCCCGTCGTCTATCAGCCCGCGCCGATGTATGCGCCGCCGGTCGTCATCGGCTGGCACGGCAATCGATACTGGGACGGACGCCGCTACTGGAGCCGCTACGACTGGAATCGCTATCACGGGCATCGTCCGCCACCGCCTCCGCCGCGTCCGCACGGTCCGCCGCCGGGGCATGGCAATGGACACGGCAATGGACATGGCGGTCCGCACGGCCATCGTTGAGGGCTGGGCGCGCGAGCCTCGCAAAAGAAAAAGCGCCGCTCACGAAAAGTGAGCGGCGCTTCTTTTTTGATGCAGGGAGCGAGCGGTTATTCCGCTTCGCCGCCCATTCCGCCGACGACCGCATGGAACCCGGCATCGACGTGGACGACTTCCGCGCTCACGCCGCCCGACAGATCCGACAGCAGGAACGCCGCGACGTTGCCCACTTGCTCGATCGTCACGTTGCGCTTGAGCGGCGCGTTTTCTTCGACGAAGTTCAGGATCTTGCCGAAACCCTTGATGCCGCTTGCCGCGAGTGTCTTGATCGGGCCGGCCGAAATGGCGTTGACGCGCACGCCCTTGCCGCCGAGCGAGGACGACGCCGCCATGTAACGCACGCTCGCTTCGAGCGATGCCTTCGCGAGTCCCATCGTGTTGTAGTTGGGCAGGGCGCGTTCGGCGCCGAGATAGGAGAGCGTAAGCAGCGACGAGCCGTCTTTCAGCATCGGCAGCGCGGCCTTGGCGAGCGCCGGGAAGCTGTACGCGGAAATGTCGTGCGCGACGCGGAAGTTCTCGCGCGTCATGCCGTCGAGGAAGTCGCCCGCGATGGCTTCGCGCGGCGCGAAGCCGATGGAATGCACGAGGCCGTCGAGCGAGTCCCAGCGTTCTTTCAGCGACGTGAAGAGCGCGTTGATTTGCGCATCGTCGGCGACGTCGCAGGGATAGACCATGTCGCTGCCGAACTCGGTCGCGAACTCGGTGATGCGCTCCTTGAAGCGTTCGCCGACATACGTGAACGCCAGTTCCGCGCCTTCGCGCTTGCAAGCCTCGGCGATGCCGTAAGCGATCGAGCGGTTCGACAGCAGGCCCGTCAGCAGAATTCGTTTTCCAGCGAGAAAGCCCATGAATGCTCCTTCTTTGATGTCAGTGTCGCGCGCGGGCGCCGAGATGAACAAAAATAGCGGATGCCGCGCGTAGCGTGCGTCGCGCGATCGGCCCGCATGCATGCGCCTGGATGCCGGGCCGAACGGTGCGTGATTTTGGGTAGAATTCTCTCACATCGCAATGCCCCGCCGAGGATTCTCGCGGCGTTCGCTTCGGGCGTCTGCCCGGGTCACTCAATCGCGTCACACCTTCACATCGCGCCAAGAGGCACATGACGACTCGCACGACGATCCGCTCATCCGGCGCCTCACGCATGTTCATCGCGCTTGCGTTCAGCGGATCGATCGCGGGGTTCGCGAGTCCGGCTCACGCGGTGCATGCGATCGCGCAATACGGCGAGCCGAAGTATCCGGCCGGATTCAAGCACTTCGACTACGTGAATCCCGACGCGCCGCGCGACGGCACGCTCGTGCTCGCAAACCCGAACCGGCTCACGAGCTTCGACAAATTCAATCCGTTCACACTACGCGGCAATCCCGCGCCCGGCCTTTCGCTGATGTTCGAGAGCCTGACGGCGGGCAGCTCCGACGAAGTGTCGACAGCTTATGGCCTGCTGGCCGACGATATCTCGGTCGCGCCCGACGGCATGTCGACGACCTTCCACATCAATCCGAAGGCGCGCTTTTCCAACGGCGATCCGGTCACGGCGGAAGACGTGAAGTTTTCGTTCGAGACGCTCAAGAGTCCGCAGGCCGCGCCGCAGTTTTCGGTCTACTTCGGTCAGATCGCGCGTGCGGTGATCGTCGATCCGCTCACGATCCGCTTCGAGTTCAAGATCGCGACGCGCGAGATGCCGCTGCTCGCGGGCGGCATTCCGGTGTTCTCGCGCAAGTGGGGCATGAAGCCGGACGGCACGCGCATCCGGTTCGATCAGATCGCATTCCAGAAGCCCATCGGCAGCGGGCCGTATCTGATCGAACGATACGACAACGGGCGCACGATCTCGTACAGGCGCAATCCCGATTACTGGGGCGCGGCGCTGCCGGTGCGCGTCGGCCTGTTCAATTTCGCGCATATCGACTACAAGCTCTACGGCGATCCCACCGCGCGTCTCGAAGCGTTCAAGGCGGGTGAGTACGACGTGCTCGTCGAGTACGTCGCGCGAAGCTGGGTGCGGCGCGACATCGGCAAGCGCTTCGACAGCGGCGAGCTCATCAAGCGCGAATTCCCGCAGCACAACGGCACGGGCATGCAGGGCTTCTTCATGAACACGCGCAAGCCGCTTTTCAAGGACGTGCGCGTACGTCAGGCGCTCGATCTCGCGCTCGATTTCGAGTGGCTCAACCGGCAATTGTTCTTCAATCAGTACAAGCGTATCGACAGCTTCTTCGTCAACACGGACCTGCAAGCGAAGGGCACGCCGAACGAAGGCGAACTGGCGATATTGAATCCGCTGAAGGGCCAGCTCGATCCGTCCGTGTTCGGCGAGATGCCGCGTCAGCCGGACACCGATCCGCCCGGCTCGCTGCGCGCCAATCTCATCAAGGCGCGCCAGTTGCTCGCGGAAGCGGGCTGGACCTATCGCGACGGCGCGCTGCGCAACGCGAAGGGCGAGCCCTTCGTCTTCGAGATCCTCGACGACACCGGCGGCGGCGCATCGATGGAGCCGGTCGCGGCCGCGTTCGGGCGCAACCTGCAGAAGCTCGGCATCACGATGAACTTTCGCACCGTCGATTACGCGCTGATCCAGAAGCGTCTCGATGCGTTCGACTTCGACATGACGAGCGTGCGCATGCCGGACGTGCAGGTGCCGGGCACCGAGCAGGTTTCGCGCTTCGGCAGCAAGTCCGCCGACGAGCAGGGCTCGGACAATCTCGCGGGCGTGAAGTCGCCGGCCGTCGACGCGATCCTGCAGAAGGTGATCTCCGCTCAGACGCGCGAGCAGCTCGTCGACGCGACGCACGCGCTCGATCGCGTGCTGATGAACGGCTACTATGTGGTGCCGCACTGGTACTCGGCGACGCATCGGGTGGCGTATCGCAATACGCTCGCTTATCCGTCGACATTGCCGCTGTACTACGGCGCCGAGGAATGGGTGATATCGACGTGGTGGGCGAAGCCCGCGCACGCCGCGAAGTGACGAGGACGCGCCATGTGGAGCTACATCCTTAAACGCATTCTCTTGATGATCCCGACGCTCATCGGCGTGTTGACGCTCACGTTCGTCGTGATCCAGTTCGTGCCGGGCGGCCCCGTCGAGCAGGCCGTGCACGATCTGCGGCGCGGCCAGTCGGAAGGCGGCGGCGGCTTCGGCCTGCGCACGCATACGGGCGTCGATGCGCAACAGGTCGAGCAGCTCAAGAAGCTCTACGGTTTCGACAAACCGCCGCTGCAACGCTATTTCCTGATGCTCGGCAAGTTCGCGCGCTTCGATCTCGGCGAAAGCTACTTCAGGCATCAGAGCGTGTGGTCGCTGATCGTGTCGAAGTTGCCGGTGTCGATCAGCATCGGTTTGTGGACCTTCTTCATCACTTATTTGATATCGGTGCCGCTCGGCATCGCGAAGGCGGTCAGGAACGGCTCGAAATTCGATGTCGCGACGAGTCTCGTCGTGCTTGTCGGTTTCGCGATTCCGGGCTTCGTGCTGGGCGTGCTGTTGCTCGTGCTCTTCGGCGGCGGAACGTTCTGGCAACTGTTTCCGCTGCGCAATCTCACGTCCGACAACTGGGCCACGCTTTCGCCCGGCGGCAAGATTCTCGATTATCTGTGGCACATCACGTTGCCCGTGGTGGCGTCGGTGGTCGGCAGCTTCGCCATCATCACGATGCTCACGAAGAACGCGTTTCTCGACGAGATCCGCAAGCAATACGTGCTGACCGCGCGCGCCAAGGGCCTGAGCGAGCGGCGCGTGCTATGGAAGCACGTGTTCCGCAACGCGCTCCTGCCGCTGATCGTCGGTTTTCCGGCGGCGTTCATCGGCGCGTTCTTTACGGGCAGTCTGCTGATCGAGACGCTGTTCTCGCTCGACGGGCTCGGGCTGCTCTCGTACGAATCCGTCGTGCGGCGCGATTATCCAGTCGTGCTCGGCACGTTGTATCTCTTCACGCTGATCGGCCTTGCGACCAAGCTCATCTCGGACCTCTGCTACGTCTGGGTCGATCCACGCATTCAATTCGAACAACTGGAGCGCTGATTTGAATCGAGCCGCTTCACCCCGATCGTCACGGCGCGACGCCAGCGCCAGCGATGCGCAACCGCTGCGCGGCGAGGCATCGGTGCCGCCCGGGCGGCGCGTATGGCAGCGCTTCAAGCGCAACCGGCTGGGCTACTGGAGCCTCATCGTGTTCATCGCGGCGTTCGTCATCAGTCTCGCGGGACCGCTGTGGTCGAACGACAAGCCGCTCGTCGTGCGCTATCAAGGGCATTTCTATTTTCCGCTCGTGAAGACCTATGCCGAGACGACCTTCGGCGGCGATTTCCCGACGCCCGCCGATTATCTCGATCCGTTCGTGCGCGACCGGTTCAGCGTGCCCGGCAACTTCGCGATCTATCCGCCGAATCACTACTACTACGACACGCTCAACTATTTCTCGAAGGGCTCGAACCCGGCGCCGCCTTCGCGCGAGAACTGGCTCGGCACCGACGATCGCGGCCGCGACGTGTTCGCGCGGCTCGTCTACGGCTTTCGCGTGTCGGTGCTGTTCGCGCTCGTGCTGACGGCGATCGGGACGATGCTCGGCGTCGTCGCGGGCGCGGTGCAGGGATATTTCGGCGGCAGGATCGATATCACCGGGCAACGTCTGATCGAGATATGGAGCGCGTTGCCGGAGCTCTATCTGCTCATCATCTTCGCGTCGATATTCGAGCCGAGCCTGATTCTCTTGATCATCCTGCTGTCGCTGTTCGGATGGATCGGGCTGTCGGACTACGTGCGCGCCGAATTTCTGCGCAATCGCACGCAGGACTACGTCCGCGCCGCGCGCGCGATGGGCCTGTCGAACTGGCAGATCATCTGTCGGCACGTGCTGCCCAACAGCCTGACGCCGGTCATCACGTTTCTGCCGTTTCGCATGAGCGGGGCGATTCTCGCGCTGACGAGCCTCGATTTTCTCGGGCTGGGCGTGCCGTCGCCGACGCCCTCGCTCGGCGAACTGCTCGCGCAGGGCAAGGCCAATCTCGATGCCTGGTGGATCTCGCTGTCGACCTTCGGCGTGCTCGTCGCGACGCTGCTCTTGCTCACCTTCATGGGCGATGCGTTGCGTAATGCGCTCGATACGCGCATCGCGGACGCGGTGAAGGCGGGGGGGGGCCAGTGAGCGAGCCTTTGCTTTCGATCGAAGACCTGCGGGTGCGCTTCGGCGACACGTTCGCGGTCGACGGCGTGAATCTCGCTATCCGCGCGGGCGAGCGTGTGGCGCTCGTCGGCGAGTCGGGCTCGGGCAAGAGCGTGACGGCGCTGTCGGTCCTGCGCCTCGTGCGCGATGCCGAAGTGACCGGATCGATCCGCTTCGGCGGCGAGGAACTGCTGTCGAAGAGCGAGCACGCGATGCGCGGTCTGCGCGGCTCCGACATCGCGATGATCTTCCAGGAGCCGATGACCGCGCTCAATCCACTCTACACGGTCGGCGACCAGATCGGCGAGACGATCCAGCTGCACGACGGCCTGAGCCCTCGCGAGGCGAGAAAGCGCGCCATCGCGCTGCTCGCGCGCACCGGCATCACCGAGCCGGAACGGCGCGTGGACAGTTATCCGCATCAGCTCTCTGGCGGTCAGCGTCAACGCGCGATGATCGCGATGGCGCTCGCGTGCCGGCCGCGTCTTCTGCTCGCCGACGAACCCACCACGGCGCTCGACGTGACGATCCGCGCGCAGATCGTCGAGTTGCTGCTGGAGCTTCAGCGCGACGAGGCGCAGAAGCGCGGCATGGCCGTGCTGCTCATCACGCACGACCTGAATCTCGTGCGGCGCTTCGCCGAGCGCGTCGCGGTGATGGAGCAGGGCGTGCTCGTCGAAAGCGGCACGGTCGAGGCGATTTTCACGTCGCCACAGCATCCGTACACGAAGCGGCTGATAGAGAGCAAGCCGAAGCGCGCCGTGCTGCCGGTGTTGCCCATCGCGCCGGTGCTGCTCGACGCGAAGGACGTGTCCGTCGATTACCCGACGCGACTGCCGGGTTTCGCCGGCTGGTTCCGGCGCGGCCGCTTCAAGGCCGTCGACGACGTGACGCTGACCGTGCGGCAGGGCGAGACGCTCGGCATCGTCGGTGAATCGGGGTCCGGGAAGTCCACGCTCGCGATGGCGCTGCTCGGCCTGCAGCGCATCTCGACCGGCATGGTGCAGTTTCAGGGGCGCGCCATCGGCGATTTTCGCGGACGCGAAAAAACCGTGCTGCGCTCGAATCTGCAAGTGGTGTTTCAGGATCCGTTCAGTTCGCTGTCGCCGCGCCAAACGGTGGAGCGGATTGTCGGGGAAGGGCTCGCGCTGCATCGCCCCGAGCTCGATGCAAGCGCCCGGCGCGCGAAGGTGATCGCGGTTCTGCGCGAAGTCGGCATGGAGCGCGCGGCGCTGGACCGCTATCCGCACGAATTTTCCGGCGGACAGCGGCAGCGCATCGCGATCGCACGCGCGCTTGTGCTCGAACCGAGCATCCTGATCCTCGACGAACCGACCAGCGCACTCGATGTTTCCATTCAAACTCAAGTACTTGCGCTCTTGGCCGACATTCAGAAGAAGCACAATCTCGGTTACGTTTTCATTAGCCACGACCTGCAGGTCATCGGCGCAATGGCGCATCGCGTCGCGGTGATGCGAAATGGTTTTGTCGTGGAGTCGGGCGAGGTAGAGAAGATTTTTGCGAACCCTTCCGACGAATACACAAGAAAGCTTTTGAGAGCAGCCCTGGATTCCTAAAAATCTTTCTTTTTCACCAATTGGGTGCCCAACTCAATTGTATTTTTCTATTTCTTTTGACAGTTAAATACTTTATGGCTAGTATCCCTTCAAACTTTCACGTATCTCCCTGATTTAGCAGCCTTTAATTGTAAAACCTACCGACCGATGCAGCCACTAACGATGACTCAGACATGCGCGCGCGCCGCCGCGGGCATGTTAATCGGCCTTCTGATGACAACAACTTCCGGCGCGTTCGCCGATGAAGTCAGCAGTAGCAGCCAAAATGCCGCCAACGGCATTTTCTCCTCCAGCAAATCCAGCGATGCAACAAGCGCAGACGCCGCCAGCAGTCCGGGCGGCGCGAAGTCGTTCCTGTCGGGCGTGGCGAGCAAGGCCGGCGACGTCGTCGTCGGCGCGCTCAACATGATCGGCGTGCGTTATCGCTGGGGCGGCAACACCCCGGATTCCGGTCTCGACTGCAGCGGCTTCGTGCGCTACGTCTTCCAGGACACACTCGGCATGACCTTGCCGCGCCGTGCCGAAGAAATGAGTCGCGTAGGCGAGAAAGTGACCGTCGCCGATCTCAAGCCGGGCGATCTCGTGTTCTTCAACACAATGCGCCGCTCGTTCTCGCACGTCGGCATCTACATCGGCGACAACAAGTTCGTCCATTCGCCGTCTACCGGCAGCACGATCCGCGTCGACGACATGGAAGACGGTTACTGGGAAAAGCGCTTTCAGGGCGCGCGCCGCATCGAGAACGCCCAGGTCGGCGATGGCTCGGACCTGCGCCAGCGCGTGAGCGCATCGATCGGCGGTTACTGATCGACTGTCGCCATCGGGAAAAGCCTGCTTCCTTATCGGATGCAGGCTTTTTTGTTTTCGCGCTATGCAGGCGCGGCAATCGGAAAGCCTCATTGCACGCGCCTCTAAAAGCCGTTATAGTTTTTGAATGAACTTTTTCCCGTTCCCCTTCTCGTTGTTCCCGGCTGGTGCGCCGCTACGCGCACTATCGCTGCTAGCGCGCCTACCGCGCTAATTCGTCTCGCCTCCCGTCTGCTCGTCCTTTTCAGGTTTTCGACGCCAGCGGTGGCGCGAACACCCGAATTCCCTTTTGAGTTTCATCTCGATATCTCCAACAATCGATAAATCTCCCCACAGGAGCCCAACATGGCAGCAGACAAGTTGATCATCTTCGACACGACCTTGCGCGATGGCGAGCAGTCCCCCGGCGCGTCGATGACGAAGGAAGAGAAGATCCGCATCGCGAAGCAACTGGAGCGCATGAAGGTCGACGTGATCGAGGCGGGTTTCGCCGCCAGCTCGAACGGCGATTTCGACGCGATCAACACCATTGCGTCGCTCGTGAAGGACAGCACGGTCTGCTCGCTCGCCCGCGCGAACGACAAGGACATCCAGCGCGCCGCCGATGCGTTGAAGCCCGCCGGCCAGTTCCGTATCCACACGTTCATTGCGACGTCGGCGCTGCACATGGAAAAGAAGCTGCGCATGACGCCGGACCAGGTCTACGATCAGGCGCGCCTCGCGGTGCGCTTCGCGCGCAAGTTCACCGATGACGTCGAATTCTCGCCGGAAGACGGCAGCCGCTCGGACATCGACTATCTTTGCCGCGTGCTCGAAGCAGTGATCGACGAAGGCGCGCGCACCATCAATATCGCGGATACGGTCGGCTACGGCGTGCCGGAACTCTACGGCCACCTGGTCAAGACGCTGCGCGAACGCGTGCCGAATTCCGACAAGGCGATCTGGTCGGTGCACTGTCACGACGATCTCGGCATGGCCGTCGCCAATTCGCTCGCGGGCGTGCAGATCGGCGGCGCGCGGCAGGTCGAATGCACGATCAACGGTCTGGGCGAACGCGCGGGCAATACGTCGCTCGAAGAAATCGTGATGTCGGTGAAGACGCGCAAGGATTACTTCGGCCTCGATCTGGGCATCGACACGACGCAGATCGTGCCCACCTCCAAGCTCGTTTCGCAGATCACCGGCTTCGTCGTGCAGCCGAACAAGGCGGTGGTCGGTGCGAACGCGTTCGCGCACGCGTCGGGCATCCACCAGGACGGCGTGCTGAAGGCGCGCGACACCTACGAGATCATGCGCGCGGAAGACGTGGGCTGGTCGGCCAACAAGATCGTGCTCGGCAAGCTGTCCGGCCGTAACGCGTTCAAGCAGCGTCTCGAAGAACTCGGCGTGCAACTCGAATCCGAGGCCGACGTGAACGCGGCGTTCGCGCGCTTCAAGGACCTCGCCGACCGCAAGGCCGAAATCTTCGATGAAGACATCATGCAGATCGTCTCCGAGGAATCCGCCGAGGCGCAGGCGAAGGAGCACTTCCGCTTCATGTCGATGAAGCAGCATTCGGAAACCGGCGAACAGCCGCAAGCGAAGGTCGTTTTCGCGGTGGAAGGCACCGAAGTCACGGGCGAGGCGGGCGGCAACGGGCCTGTCGACGCGACGCTGCACGCGATCGAATCGAAGGTGGGAAGCGGTGCGGAACTCGTGCTGTATTCGGTCAACGCGATCACGACCGGTACGCAGGCCCAGGGCGAAGTCACGGTGCGTCTGTCGAAGAGCGGGCGCATCGTGAACGGCGTGGGCACGGATCCGGATATCGTCGCGGCGTCGGCGAAGGCGTATATCGCGGCGTTGAACAAGCTGCATTCGAAGGTCGAAAAGCTCAATCCGCAGCTTTGATTCTTCGGCGCGGTTTCGCCTGACATGCAAAAGCCCTCGTGAGAGGGCTTTTTTGT